>JAEWHQ010000011.1 GCA_023387715.1 Pseudomonadota bacterium
TTAAAACCGATCGCAAAGATGGCGTAGATGGCAAATTTTTGCATCAAGCCCGGATAGGCTGCCCCGATGGGGGCAAGCCATAAAGGCATGGCAATCACAACCAGCGCAAAAATTGCAAATGTAAGTGTGTCTTTTCTGGATAGTGAAAACATGGCCATCAGGTCTCCATCACACCGCGGCGTCCCATCAGACCACGCGGACGTACCAGCAGAATAACCACAGCCACCAGATAGATAATGACTTGGTCAATGCCCGGAATAATTGACTTAATCTCGGTCATCGAAGCGAAAGATTGGAGGATGCCGAGCAGGAAACCGGCAATAACAGCGCCCGGCAACGAGCCCATACCGCCCACCACAACGACAACAAAACTAAGGACAAGGAAGTCCATGCCGATATGATAGTTTGGCGGCAATAATGGCGTGTACATAACACCGGCAACACCGGCCACAACGGCAGCAAGCCCGAAAACCACGGTAAAGCGGCGGTCAATATCGATGCCGAGCAGCCCCACCGTTTCGCGATCAGCCATACCAGCGCGCACAACCATGCCGAAAGTGGTGAATTGCAGGAAGGCAAAAACGCCGCCGATAACGGCTAAAGAGAATAAAAGATAAACAAGACGCCACCACGGATAGGTGAGGGTATGTGCCTGCATGCCGATCCATGAACCGATATCGGCTGCGCCACGCAAATCTGACGGCACCGGCTGTGGCACCGGATTGGCGCCAAAAAAGCTTTTGATGATTTCTTGCAGAACAATTGCCAGCCCGAAAGTGACGAGAATTTGCTCGGCATGGCTGCGCTTGTAGAAATGTTTGATCAGGCCGCGTTCCAAGACGATACCAATAATCAGCATCACCGGAACGGCCAGAAGAATGGAAATGGGGACGGAATAATCGACAAGCACTGCGCCGAAATCGCCGAGCCAGTTCTGCACCAGCGGTGTGCGCACTTCAACCGGCGCGCCCCAGGGTGAGAGTTTCGTCGGGTCTGTGGTGACGACTTCCATCGTGATGAGATAGCGAAACATCACTGCACAAAAGCAGCCAAGCATAAATAAAGCGCCGTGAGCGAAGTTCACTACGCCCAGCGTACCAAAGACCAGCGTAAGGCCAAGGGCGATAAGAGCGTATGCACCGCCTTTATCCAGACCATTGAGCAATTGCGCAAATAACGCGTTCATATCTGTTCCTGCGGGTTAAACCTTAAAAAGGTGAAAGTGATGACTTATCCGGCGCGTGTACCGCGCCGGATAAAATGCTCGTTTTTTAACAATCAGCAGGTTTTAGGGTCGTAAGGGCCTAATTCACCGCCAAAAATGCTCGGGTCATAGGTCACATCGGCGCGTGCTGCCTTGCCAACCACATTGAGAACATCGAATTTGCTGGTCGGGTTTTCATTGCCGCGCACCACAAGCACATCTTTGAAGCACTGGTGATCGCTGCCGCGATAAAGGGTAGGACCGTTGCCCATACCGTCAAATTCAAAATCTTCCAGCGCTTTGATGACTTCGGGCGGATAGAATGTGCCGGCACGTTCACAGGCATCAGCATAAAGAATAGCCTGAACATAGCCTGTATGGGCAGACTGTGACGGCGGTGAACCATAGGCTTCACCATAGGCTTTGGTGAAAGCTTTGGTGCCTTCATCATCAAGCGCCCAATGCCAGTTGGAAGTGCCGAAAATGCCTTTCACGGCTTCGCCGGCACCAACAGCCATCAATTCAGAGAACATCGGTACAACGATTTCAAAGTTTTTGCCGTTTGCCTGACGGTCGCGCAGACCAAATTGCACCGCCTGCGGCAGCGAGTTGACCATATCATGGCCATAGTGGTTAAGGATCAGAACGTCGGCACCGGAGTTCATCACCGGTGTCAGATATTGCGAATAGTCGCCAAGACCAAGTGGTGTGCGCACGGTTGCAACGGTTTCCCAGCCAAGCGCTTCAGTGGCGGCTTTAATGGATTCTTCCTGTGTCCAGCCCCATGTATAGTCGGCGGTCAGGTGATAAGCACGGCGCTCGCGGCCATATTCTTCGGCTAAAAATGGTGCAATGGCCACACCGGATTGGTAGGCGTTGAAGAAGTGGCGGAAGCCATAACGGCGCTTGTCTTTACCGGTGGTATCATTGGAGTGGGTCAGGCCGGACATGTAAATCACGCCCTTTTCCTGACAAAGGCTCTGCACCGCAATCGCTTCCCCCGATGTCACGGAGCCTGTTACCATAACGGCCTTGTCGCGTTCGATCATACGGCGGGCGCCATCACGCGCAGCGTCGGTGTTGGTTTGTGTGTCCCCTGTGACAAACTCAACTTTTTTGCCTAAAATGCCATTGCCTTTCAAGGAAAGTGGCTTGAGCGTATTGAGTGCACCGCCATCGCCTTCACCATTAATATGTTTAACGGCGAGCTCATAGGCTTTCAGCTGTTCCAGACCTTCTTCGGCATAAGAGCCGGTTTGTGGTACGATAAAGCCGAAAACAGGGTTGCCGCTTCCCGGGTTGTTACAAAATTCCTCTGCCCAAGCACCTTTGCTGAAAACCAGCGGTGTGCCAAGCGAGGTCACAAGACCAGCACCGGCACCTTTGATGACAGTACGCCTGTTAATACGAAATGACATATGAGCTCCTCCTCGAGCATAGCTTTTTTAAGCTTATGGTTCCCAAGGAGTAGTGTCGTCCAAAAGAAATATACTTCAATAACAAATTGATATTGCTATATTAATTTGTAAATATTATAGTTTTTGTAAATATTATTTTGTCAATAATTTACAAGTCTGTTTTACCCTGCCGGAGCTACCATGCGCGCACCCATTGGCATACAGATCAGAAAACAAAGAAAAGCCACCGGACAATCACAGGCAAGTCTGGCAAAAGCTGTTGGCATTTCAGCCAGTTACTTGAACCTTATCGAGAGTAACAAGCGTGCCATTGGCGGCGCATTATTATTGCGTTTGGCCGAGCGTCTCAATCTGGATGTGGAGCATTTATCCGGCCGCAGCGAGCAGCGGCAAATTCTGGCTTTGCAGGAAATTGCCACCGATCCGGTTTTGCGCCGTGCGGATTTAAGCGCGATTGAAATGGCGGATTTTGTCGCCCGCTATCCGGAAGCCGCAAGAGCCATTCAATTGCTTTATCAGGCTTATACGGATGCCAATGAGGATATGGAGGCCTATGCAAGCCGCCTGCGTTCCGACCCGTTTTTGTCGGAAACGCTGCATGAAGTGCTGAACCGTATTGCCGCGATCCGCTCAAGCGCGGAAATTCTCTTTACCATGCCGGATTTAAACGCTTCTGACCGGCATCGCTTTACCGGCATGATTAATAGTGAAGGCGACAGTCTTACCAGTACGGTGCGCAATCTTGCTTCTTATTTTGATGAATCAACTGCGCGGCGCAAAGCGATTACGCCTTTGCAGGAGGTGGAAGAGGCAATTATTGCCTGGGAAAATTACTATCCGCGCTTGGAAGAAGCGGCTGTTGAATTGCGCCGCGAAATTGAAGCGCATGGCGAGTTTTCAGAAACAACATTGACCATAGCGCTGGAGAAAAAGCTGCAAATCCGCTGCCGTAAATGGGCGGAAAAGCAAAATGTAAGCTGGGGACATTGGTTTGATGCGGGCAATGACACACTTTGGTTTCGCGGCAATACCACAGCTGCCACAAGACAATTTCAGATGGCCAATCTTTATGCGGCTCAGTTAATGCAAAGCGTTATTGCGGTACAAGTTGATCTTTTTAACCTGACGTCGCCGGAAGCCCGCTCCATCGCGC
>JAEWHQ010000032.1 GCA_023387715.1 Pseudomonadota bacterium
TTACAGCACCATGCAAAGCCAGAACAAGCTGCCCTTTACGATGGCGATGCACAGGTATTTCAGTGGAGTAATCTTTGAAATCCAATTGCAGCGCCAATGCCGGACGCTCTGTCACATCCGGATCAAATTCCACTGCCTGTCGTTTTATTTGCATGTGTCTAACCGTAATTGGCATAATTTAGAGATTAATAGGCATTATATCTAAATTCTTTAAATAAGCAATTTGTTAGGAAGGGCCAAACAAAAACGGAAATAAGAAAATGGATACAAATAAAAATTCTGTGGCGCAGCCCCTCATTTTGCTGATCGGCATTTTGCTGATCGCAACAACTTTGCGTGCGCCTATCACCGGTATTGCACCGGTTTTGGAAATGATCCGCGATGATTTTTCCTTTAGCACCACCACTGCGGGCGCACTGACAACATTGCCGCTCTTGGCCTTTGCAATCGTCTCGCCATTTGCGGTGGTTTTATCCCGTAAAGCTGGTTTGGAACTCAGCCTGCTGATCGCGCTTGCCCTTATAACGGGCGGCATTGCGCTGCGTATGGTGGAAACCGTTTGGTGCTTATTTTTAGGCACAGCCATTATCGGCACTGGTATTGCCATCGCCAATGTGCTTTTGCCAAGCTTGCTGAAGCGCGATTTTCCAACCAAAATTGCATCCATTACCGGCGCTTATTCAGTCACAGCCGGTGTGGCAGCCGCGCTTGCCTCTGCCGCGGCCATTCCAATTGCCAATTATTTTAACGGCGGCTGGAACTGGGCTTTGGGCGCATTTATCATTTTCCCGATTGCTACGCTTGCCATCTGGCTGACACAGCTTTCAGGCAAAGATGAAGAAACGCAAAAGGCCGCTGTAACTGAAAATTCCGGCACACCTATCTGGAAATCCGCCCTTGCATGGCAGGTCACTTTCTTCTTCGGTCTTAATTCGCTGGTTTATTACGTCATCGTCACATGGCTGCCAGCCATTTTGCTCGAAGCCGGTTTTTCACCAGCCGTTGCCGGTTCCTTCCACGGCATTTCCCAGCTGGCAACCGCCATTCCGGGCTTGGTTTTTGGCCTCGTGCTGGCACGTTTCAGAGATCAAAAAGCCATTGCGATTGCTCTGCCACTCATGACTGCCATTTCGCTGGCTGGCATCGTGGTTCTGCCGCAATGGGCATCAGTGTGGTCTGCTTTATTCGGCTTTGGTTGCGGTGCCACATTCATTCTGGCACTGGCTTTCATCAGCCTGCGTTCAAGCAATCCGGCACAAGCCGCAGCCCTTTCCGGCATGGCGCAATGTATCGGTTACACTGTTGCAGCCGGTGCCCCCCCAGCTGCCGGTTTCATCTTTGAATATTCGCATGGCTGGACAGTACCGCTCATCATCTGCACCATTTTATGCATTGTGATGGCTGTGCTTGGCTATCGTGCCGGACGTGCAGTTCACATCGACTAAATCGACAATCAATGATGAAGAAAAGCCTTGAGACAGAAAACCGTCTCAAGGCTTTTTTCTTTATTGCTCAGGCGTGCGCAGTGTTTCTTTTTGCGTAATCAAACGCGCACTTTGCAAACCGCTGAGATAAATCCACAGCCAGCTCCATGCAACAGCCAGACGCGAGCGGGTGCCGATCAGGAAGTAAATATGGGCAAGTCCCCATATCCACCAAGCCAGCAAACCTTTTAAGCGGAAATTGCCAAATTCAATCACCGCAACTTTCTTACCGACTGTCGCCAGATTGCCTTGATGGCGATATTTAAATGTCTGGTTAAATGGCTTGCCATCAAGATCAGCACGAATGGCTCGCGCCACAAAACTACCCTGCTGTTTGGCAGCAGGTGCAACACCCGGCACCAGATTATCCTCGCCCCATTTCACTGAAGCCGTATCGCCAATAACAAAGATTGAAGGATCACCTTCAACACGCAAATCCTTGGTAACAATCACCCGTCCGGCACGATCCCCTTGCACGCCAAGCCATTTGGAGGCAGGTGATGCCTGTACGCCAGCCGCCCAGATCACCGTGCGGCAGGCAATAGCTTCCTCACCAATTTTAATGCCTTCTTCGTCACATGCTGTGACCGGCACACCGGTGCGCACGGTCACGCCCAGTTTTAACAAAGCCGAGCGTGCATAGTCCGAGAGCTTTTCACTAAAAGCAGGTAATACGCGCGGCCCTGCTTCCACCAATAGGACAACAGCTTTTTTCGTATCAATCCGGCGAAATTCTCGCGGCAAGGTACTGTGCGCCAGTTCGGCAATAATACCTGCCATTTCAACGCCCGTCGGCCCTGCACCAATAACTGTGAAGGTTAAAAGCGCGGCCTGTTTAACAGGATCTGTTTCCAGCTCCGCCTGCTCGAAAGCCAACAGCACACGGCGGCGAATGGTGGTTGCATCTTCCAGCGTTTTCAAACCGGGAGCAACCGTTTCCCATTCATCCTTACCAAAATACGCATGACGGGCACCGGTTGCCAAAATCAGCTTGTCGTAAGGAACACTGGCGCTATTGCGCAGCATCACCTGTTTATTGTCACGATCAATGCCGACAACCTCATCCAGCAGCGTAGTGACTTCCTTACGATCACGAAACAAATGGCGGATTGGCCAGGCGATTTCTGATGTCGCCAGCACAGTGGTCGCAACTTGATAAAGCAGAGGCTGGAACAGGTGATGATTGCGACGATCAATCAAAGTGATTTTCACATTTGCACCTTTCAGGCCATGAACAGCCTGTAAACCTGCAAAACCCGCGCCGACGACGACAACCTTCTGTTTCTCTGCCATAACGCATTCCATTTCTGAGGAGGAGCTCAATATATAATAACGATACTAATCGATTAGAACATGCTTATAAGAAAATATAGAAGAAGCGTCATCACGATAAGATAATTTATCGAAATATAGTTGAGCTTTGAATGGGAAGCCACAGCCTCAACAGTCAGACCTTCATCTAAATCTTGCAATAGGCTTAAACTCAAAAAACAGCAGTCGCTGGCTGATTTCTTAAAAACAGAAGCCAGCCAGCATAAGATCAAAGCTTCTCACGTCCCTGATAGGTAGAATAAACCAGCACCAGTGCTGCCATGAAGCCTAAAATCCCGGCAACTGTTGCAGCGAGTGTAAAACCTTGCGCAAAGGCATCTGTCAGCATTGCTTGAAAATTTTCCGAGCTGACCGCGAGATTTGCAGGCTTCTCATTCATGCGAATGGCAAGGGCAGCGCTTTCACGCATGTTGCCCGATCTGGTCTGGCCAAGTGTGGCCTCCAATACCGTCACAGCGCGCGCACTCATAAGCGTGCCAAGCAGCGCAATACCGATAGTCATGCCGCCTTGGCGCAAAGCATTCATCGTGGCCGATGCTGTGCCTGTACGCTCACGCGGAGCACTGCCCATCGCCGCAGCACCGGTTGAAGGAACAGCTAACCCCAAACCAATCCCAAGCAGTGCAAAAAGCAAAGCAATTGCACCATAAGATGTCGTTGATGAAAAGGTGAGCATTCCTGTCATCGAACCGCCGATCAGCAGATAGCCACCTACCATCAAACGATTAACGCCAAAGCGTTTGGCCAAAGTACCAAAGCAAGAAGCGACCACCAACATCGCGGCAAAAACCGGTGCCATGCGCCAGCCCGCTTCTGTTGCACTCCAACCCTGCCCGCGCTGTAAAAAGAGCGAGAATAAAAACAGGCTGGTATAACCGGAAAAACCCAACACAAAAGAAGCAAAATTAGCCGATGCAAAAGCCCGCTGGCGTAATAAATCCACTGGCAAAACAGGGCGTGCTACACGCATTTCCACCAGAACAAACGCGACCAATGCAATCAGCGCAACAATAAGCGGTACAACGGTTTCAAAAGCACCCCAGCCAGCTTGCCCTGCTTTAATTAAGCTCCAGGTTAAACTGCCAAGAAAAACAATGCTTAATATTTGTCCTGCCGGATCAAGCGCTGCATGATCGGGATTAGAGCTTTCCTCAATACTGACAAAGCCCAACCCAAAAGCGATGGCACCGATCGGCAAGTTCAGCAGAAAAATACTCGGCCAACCGGCTTGATCAACCAGAAAACCGCCGAGCATCGGCCCTAAAATCAGGGAAACCGCACTGAATGACGACCAGCCCCCGATAATATGAGCACGCTCTGCCGGATCGGGAAAGGCTTGCGTTAAAATAGAGAGCGCACCCGGAATAACCAATGCACCTGCAACCCCTTGCAGCGAACAACCGATAATCAACACGGTGAGCGAACCAGCAAAGGCACAAACCGCCGAGCCAAGAGTGAAAAGCACCACACCGCCAAGCCAGACCCGCTTGCGACCATAACGGTCAGCCAACGGACCCGCCGACAACATAAAAGCGGAAAGACACAAAGTGTAAGCACCAACAACCCATTGCAAACCAGCCATACTGGTTTGCAATCCTGCCTGAATGGCAGGCAATGCGACACTCACACTACTGATAGCGAGCGTTGCCATGAATGTCCCCAGATAGACGGCTGCAACAGCAACGCTTCGTCTTTGTCGTGACATAATAAAAATGACCTTCTATATGTTCCCTCATTAACCGACCGACCGTCGGTCGATAATAAATCAAAAACTTAATCCTTCGGTATTCCAAGTGACACCACATCATCTCATGAACACTTTGAAGAAGTTAATATTGAACCGAAACGGATAAATCAGCTAAGGAATTTAACATAAATTTAAAACATGACAATAAAAATCATAATTTATTATACACATCCGCGTGATGCGCAAAACCGATGCTACTCTTCCGCCCTTGCAGGCAGCATTTTCAAACAGGCATCTGCAAGATTTTGTGCAAACAACGCATGGCTTTCAAGCTGTGCCGCGATAATATCATCGGTTGCACCATGCACGCCCGCATAGATTAGTAATGTTACCACGCGCGGTTCTGCCGGAGCCCATATGCCTGCCGCAATGCCACCATCAACGATCTCGGACAGTTGATTTAAAATGTCTTTCTTCGCCTGATTAGAGCGGTCATGATGGTGGTGATGATTATAAACGATGTCATGCGTGCGATAGGTTTTAACGTAAGTTTCCACATTGGCATGGATCCATGCACGTAATTTCCCTGCCCAATCACCGGCATCACAAGCATCAATGGCTTGCTGCACAGCCTCGACAAACTGCTCGGTATAACGCTTGGCCAATGCGGTTAGCATGTCATTTTTAGAGGCAAAATAATGGTAAAAAGTCCCTTTACCGACACCGGCTGCATCGGTGATGTCAGTAATCGTCGTCGCTTCAACGCCTCTTTCTAAAAACAATACCTCAGCAGCATTCATCAATTCATCAAGCCTGACTTCGGCAGGCTTGGTTCTTGATTGCTTAGAGTTTTTGTATGTTTTTTCGGAAGTATGATTTTTCATGAGCGCAGATTAACGCCAACATAGAAATAAATAAACAATCAAAGTATGGATGCGGTCTCATTGACTAAAAACATTTTACATCACCACTTCACTCTCACACCGAGTGTGCCTTTGTAATTATAACTATCGCCAAAGTGTTGCAGGCTGGTATTGACAGATCCCTCACCATAGATCGAATATTTGTCATTATCCCAATTGTATGA
>JAEWHQ010000090.1 GCA_023387715.1 Pseudomonadota bacterium
GCTGTACCCAATGGCGGATATTGACCCCATGAACCTGCGCCAATTCCTGCTCATAGGCACTGGCATTCATATGTTCCTGACCACGGCGATAGGCGATGGTGACATTTTCAGCGCCCAAAAGCTTGATCTGGATTGCAATATCAATGGCGGTCATACCACCACCAATCACTACGACATTGCGTCCGACCGGCAATTTGGAAAGATCTTTGGCTTGGCGAAGCTGAGCGATATAATCAACTGCGTCCATCACATTGGACGCATCTTCGCCGTCAAGTCCCAAACCATTGACACCAGGCAAGCCCATGCCAAGGAAAGTGGCATCATAACCGGATTTCAGCGCATCAAGCGAAATATCACGGCCTAAAGCTTTATTATAATTGATGTTGATGCCACCGATTTTCAGCGCGAATTCCAATTCGCGGGCGGCAAAATCATCTACAGTTTTATAAGCGGCAATACCATATTCATTGAGGCCGCCGCCTTTCGGGCGGGCTTCAAAAATGCTCACCTCATGACCGTGCATGGCAAGGCGGTGTGCAGCGGAAAGACCGGCAGGGCCAGCACCGACAACGGCAATGCTTTTGCCGGTGGAAGCCGCACGTTTAAACGGATGTTTGCCGTCTTCCATCAGCTCATCAGTGGCATAGCGCTGAAGGAGGCCGATTTTAACCGGCTTGCCTTCGGCGGTTTCACGCACGCAGGCTTCTTCGCACAAGGTTTCGGTTGGGCAAACGCGGGCGCACATGCCGCCGAGAATATTCTCGGAAAGAATGGTTTTCGCCGCACCTTTTGGATTTTCAGCCGAGATTTGGCGAATAAAGAGCGGAATATCGATGCTGGTCGGGCATGCAGTCATGCACGGAGCATCATGGCAAAAATAGCACCGATCCGCCTCAACAATCGCTTCATGATGTGTGAGTGGCGGATGCAGATCATCAAAGACATCTGCATAGGCAGACATGTCTAACCGCGCCGATTTGATGTCGGGCTTGTTTGGCGAGTTTTCTGCTCGAATAGATGTATTATCTGCTGATCCCATCAGATCGCATCTCCCATTTTTACGTTCAGGCGGCGCCGTTCCTTTTTGAACGCCGGCTTTCTATGTGCGGGTGGCGGTTATTCCGCCTTGTCCCTTTAGGTTTGCTTCTCCCGAAGCTTTAAGCTTTCTGAGATGGGAGAATGCTTATTCTGGTAATCAGCATGACAGATTTTTTCAGAAGGTCAAATTTTTTATCAATTGGTCAATTATTGACACAAAATGACCCGTTCACACCTTGTCAGAGCAAATTTTGCAGATACTATTTTTTGAGAATTACTGGCCTGATTTTTCGGCCTGTGCTGCGGCGGCAGCACCAATATTGGTAAAGAAACGATCGGCAATTTTGCGTGCGGCTGATCCTAAAAGCCGGGTGCCGATCTGGGCAATTTTGCCACCGGCATCCCCTTGAATTTCATAGGATAAAATTGTCTCCTTGCCATCTTGCGTGAGGCGCACATCCGCTGCCCCTTCAGCAAAACCGGCAAGCGTTCCTTCGCCTTTTCCGGAGATGGTATAAGAGTGCGGCGGCACCATGTTGGAGAGCTGCAAAAGCCCGTGAAAGCCGACTTTCATGACCCCAAAACTCACCTTTATGCCGGCTCTGATTTGGTGCTCATTGATTCGCTCCAAATTGTCGCAGCCCGGAATACAAGCCTTCAGCGTTTCAATATCATTGAGTGCATTCCACACCGCTTCACGAGGGGCTGCAATACGCTCTTCGCCGGTCAGATCCATAATATCTCCACTTTTGCTATTCAGACTTCATCTTATAAGTATCAAACTCGGTTATAAATGTAGCCGATAGCGATGGATTACCAGCTGTAGCCGGTGTTTTTGTGTTTCTTTTGAAATGATTACGAAAACACACCAACAAAATACTAAACTTGTGCAGTTTAGTTTACAGTCGGGGCAAATTTGATTCGGGAGTTGTTAAATGGCACGGAATGAAGCTCAGGTAACCGAGGCAGTTGCAGCGCTTAAAAACCATTGGAACACGTCTGCACCAAAAGACATGCGCAAAGTTTTTGCCGAAAATTTAAATCGGTTTAAATCGTTCTCGTTGCAATTGGATGACCTGCTTTTTGACTGGTCGAAATGCCTGATCAATGAAGAGACTATGCAGCTTTTGGCAGCTCTTGCCAAGTCCTGCGATGTGGAAGGGCGTCGCGCTGCCATGTTTGCGGGCGAGCCGATCAATGTAAGCGAAAATCGTGCTGTTCTGCATGTGGCTCTGCGTGACACAACATCGGATACCATCTTGGTGGATGGTGAAAATGTGCTGCCCGACGTTCAAGAGACATTGTCGCGCATGGGCGACTTTGCCGAGGCCATTCGTTCCGGCACTTTGAAAGGTGCCAAAGGCGAAGCTTTTACTGACATTGTCAATATTGGTATCGGCGGTTCCGATCTGGGGCCGGTGATGGCAACACTTGCGCTTTCGCCTTATCATGACGGGCCGCGCGCGCATTTTGTCTCCAATATCGATGGTGCGCATATTGCCGATATATTGGCGCCACTTAATCCGGCAACAACGCTGATCATCATTGCCTCGAAAACCTTCACCACCATTGAAACCATGACCAATGCGCAGACAGCGCGTCAATGGATTGCTGAGAGTTTAGGGGAGGCGGCGGTGTCTTCTCACTTTGCAGCGGTTTCCACCGCTTTAGATAAAGTAGCCGAATTTGGCATTGATGAAGCTCGTGTGTTTGGTTTCTGGGACTGGGTTGGCGGGCGATATTCGGTGTGGTCAGCTATCGGTTTGCCGGTGATGATTGCAGTTGGTCGGACAAATTTTGCGCAGATGCTGGCCGGTGGCCACGCAATGGATAAGCATTTCCGTGAAGCACCTTTGCTTGAAAATATGCCGGTTGTGCTGGGGCTGATTGGCTATTGGCACCGCGCGATTTGCAATTACACCAGCCGCGCGGTTATTCCTTATGATCAGCGCCTTGCACGTCTGCCTGCCTATTTGCAGCAGTTGGATATGGAATCGAACGGCAAAAGCGTGATGCTGGATGGCTCGCCTGTTCAAGGGCCGACAGGGCCGGTTGTGTGGGGGGAGCCGGGCACCAATGGTCAGCATGCTTTCTTCCAGTTGCTGCATCAGGGAACGGATACAATTCCGCTGGAATTTATTGTCGGCTGCAAATCGCATGAGCCACATCTTGATCATCAGCATGAAATGCTGCTTGCCAATTGCTTGGCGCAATCTGAAGCCTTGATGAAAGGCCGCACTTTGCAAGAAGCGCGCGCGCAATTGCTGGCTAAAGGCATGGATGAAGCGACAGCTGAAAAAATCGCGCCGCATCGTGTATTCTCCGGCAATCGTCCGTCAATTACTATTGTCCATGATCTGCTGACACCATTTGCGCTTGGTCGTTTGATCGCGCTCTATGAACATCGTGTGTTTGTT
>JAEWHQ010000110.1 GCA_023387715.1 Pseudomonadota bacterium
CGCCGGCTCTGACCAATTGAGCTACAGGCCCCACGCACCAACTGACCTAAACGAAAAATATATGTTAGACAAGCTGGCAATTGTTACAATTGCCCTAATCCGCACATAATCAGTTGCAAAACTGAAAATTGAGACCAATTTTCCAACAGGAGACATTATGACAACACGTGCGAAAGTTTTTTTAGTAGCTTCATTGTCACTTACAGCAGTGGCGGCAACTGCGCTCGTCAGCGTTTTTCCCGCTTCCGCAATTGCTCAAGAGAATCAAATGAAAAAAAGAACTTCCCGTATTACCGTCACTGGCGAAGGCGAAATGAATGTTGCGCCTGATATGGCTCTCCTTAATCTGTCTGTGCTGCGTGAAGCAGAAACAGCGCGTGATGCGCTGACCCAAAATAATGAAGCGATGGACAAGGTTCTGTCGGCGATGAAAGAGGCAGGCGTTGAACCACGCGACCTGCAAACCGGCGGCTTCAATATTCAGCCACGCTATATTTATCCTGATGACAAAAATGGTCTGACCCAACCGAAAATCTCCGGTTATTCGGTGTCCAATTCTTTGAGCGTGCGTGTGCGTGATCTGACCAAGCTTGGCAATATTCTTGATACATCGGTGACACTGGGCGTTAATCAGGGCGGCGATGTCAGCTTCGTTAATGACAATCCGTCAGCAACAATCACTGAAGCGCGCAAGCGTGCTGTTGCCGATGCGATTGCAAAGGCTAAAACCTTGACCGATGCTGCAGGTGTTGGCCTTGGTGATGTGTTAGAAATCAATGAAACATCGCGCCGTCCGGCTCCGGTTCCGATGATGCGCGGTAAAATGCTGGCGATGGAAGCTGCTGCACCAGCTGATTCCGTGCCAATGTCTGCCGGTGAAAACACCTATAATGTTTCCGTCACGGTTACCTTTGCGCTGAAGCAGTAAGTTTTCAGGCAATAATAAACAAGAAAGCCTGACTGGTTTGTCGCCAGTCAGGCTTTTTTTATGCAAAAATTGATAGTAGCAAAATGGCGATGCCGGTTGCCTGAAGTGTCACTTTGTTTTCAAGGGACTTTCAGCCGGACACACCAACCATATGCGGAATGTAATCTTCGTCTTCTTCCATTTCATGGTCGTAAGCAGTGATTTTGCCTTTAACGGAAATACCTGCTTCATGCACGGTTTCGGAGCTGCCCGACACAAGCGGGTGCCACCAATGCAGATCCTGCCCCTGAGCGACCAATAAATAGGCGCAAGTCGGCGGCAGCCAATCCACTTCATTGACGATTTCGGGGGTTAGAAAAATACAATCCGGAACGATTTTCTTTCGGTTTTTATAATCCGAACACTGACAGGTATTATTGTCGAGCAAGGTGCAGGCAACAGTAGTGAAATAAATTTCGTCGGTGTCGAAGTCGCGCAATTTATGCAGGCAGCACTGACCGCAACCATCACACAGGCTTTCCCATTCCTGCCGGTTCATTTCTTCAAGGGTTTTGCGCTGCCAGAAGGGTTGTTGGGTCATGCTATGGAAAGGGTCACTTTTAATCTGGAGTTACGGTGCTGGTTGCATAGTCTTCACATATGGTTTTGTGAAGGCGGCATATTGCAACGGCAAAGAGAGTATGCGGCCAGCAGGCTAGATGCGAAAAGAGCCATTTTCAGTATAAGTAATACCTCAAACGGCCTGCCGAATTACTATGCGAAAGAATTATTCTCTGATTGTAGCAAAGGCAGCGGCGTGAGTCTCGCTCATTCCGGTTAAAAGATCTAAATGCGGCAATTAAGGCAAAAGCCGCTGCATTATCCGGCTAAAACTTAAACAGTTTCAATAATAGTTGTGGAATAAGGGGCTAGCGCTCAGGCAAAAGCGCATTCAGACTGATTTACGTAGACGCACCTATCTGATAATGGCAAAATCAAGGCAATAAGGTGATCGGTATTTTCAGTGGCGATTGTCTGCGGCTTAACCGGCAGGTCACTTGGCTCAGATGCAATTTAGCAAATGCTCCAATGAATATAATGCTGGTGATGTAGTATTTCGACGAAGTTTTGACTGCTTCGGTATAAACTGACAGTAGAGCGACGAAAAAATACAGGTCATATGTGAAATAACGCCTGTAGTGGCGCATGATATTCTAGCACTGTATTGGGCAAATATGCCAGGAGGCTAAATATGCTGGAAAAGCTTTTTAAGCTTAAGGAACACGGCACATCGGTAAGGACGGAAGTCATTGCCGGTGTTACAACATTCCTGACAATGTCTTACATCCTGTTCGTTAACCCGGACATTCTGTCGTCAACCGGTATGGACAAAAACGCGATTTTTGTTGCAACTTGTCTGGCAGCAGCTTTGGGTTCGATCGTGATGGCACTGGTCGCCAACTGGCCGATCGGTATGGCTCCTGGTATGGGGCTCAACGCGTTCTTCGCTTTCACCGTTGTCGGTGCCATGGGCTTCTCCTGGCAGCAGGCACTGGGTGCAGTTTTCATTTCAGGTATCATCTTCCTGCTTTTGACTGTCACTGGTGTGCGTCGTTGGTTGATTGAAGGTATTCCGATGTCCCTGCGCAGCGCGATTGCTGCCGGTATCGGTCTGTTCCTTGGTCTCGTCGGCCTGAAAAGCGCAGGTATCGTTGTCGACAATCCAGCCACGCTGGTTGGCCTTGGCGATCTGACAAACACCGGTACTTTGCTTGCAATCCTCGGCTTCTTCATCATTGCTGCTCTGGACGCCATGAAAGTTCGTGGTTCGATCCTGATCGGTATTCTGGCGATCACCATTTTGTCGATGATCCTCGGCGTAAGCTCTTTCAATGGCATTTTCTCAGCGCCTCCAAGCATCACCTCAACCTTCTTGCAGCTTGACATTATGAGTGTTCTGCATGTTGGCTTCATTCAGGTGATCATCGTCTTTGTTCTGGTTGAAGTCTTTGACGCAACCGGCACGCTGATTGGTGTTTCCAAGCGCGCTGGCCTGATGCCTGAAGGCAAGCCAAACCGTTTAAGCAAAGCTTTGTTTGCTGACAGCACCGCCATCATCGGTGGCTCGCTGATCGGTACCAGCTCGACAACCGCTTATGTTGAAAGTGCTGCCGGTGTGCAGGCTGGTGGCCGTACAGGTCTGACAGCTGCTGTGGTTGGTGTTCTCTTCCTCGCTGCCTTGTTCATTTCACCACTTGCTTCCGCAGTTCCTGCTGTCGCAACTGCACCGGCATTGATTTATGTTGCATGCTTGATGATGCGTGAAATGGCAGAAATCGAGTGGGATGATGTAACCAATGCAAGCTCTGCTGCAATGACCGTGCTGGCAATTCCGCTGACATATTCTATTGCAAACGGTCTGGCTTTCGGCTTCATTTCCTATGTTGTGCTGAAAACTGCAACCGGTAAAGTGCGTGATGTGCATCCTGCAACATGGATTGTCGCTGCACTCTTCGTCATCCGTTATGCCTTCTTTGCTGAATAAGATCAGCTAAGAGCATTATTAAAAAGCCCCGCCGGTCAGCAGATCGGCGGGGCTTTTTTTAATGGTTATGACAGGTTTATTTAATCAGATAGGGATTTGGAAAAAAGAATTCCTGCAAGTTGTTTTCATCGCCGCCACGATCAATCACCAGAAAGTCACATGGCTTGTTTAAAGGGGTCAGAACCCCGTGCCAGACATTGCGATGAATATTGATGCCTTGGCCGCTTTGGGTGATGAAGGCCTGTGGCCTTGCCGGACCTTCGCCGGTATCATGCGCCACAATCACCAGAAATGGCTCAGAGGACAGCGGCATAAATGCCTGACTGCCATAAGGGTGCCGCTCTACCATATTGAGATGAAAGGGCAGGCCATAAGGTTTGGCGCTGAAAATATTAATCAAGACCCGCGCATTGGTGCCGGTGGCTTCCACTTTCGCCAAATCATGATGGCGCAGGCAATTGCCCTGATTAATATGATAAGATGAAGGTGCTTGGGTTTTACAAATAATGTCACCGAAGGGCGCAAAGGCTGAGGCCGTCAACGGGCTGATCTTGATGGTATTTTGCATAAGATTAGAACCTGCGAAATGGTGAACCAAGCTTCATATGACGATTGACGTCTTTATAAAGCAGATAGCGGAATTTGCCGGGGCCACCTGCATAGCAAGCCTGCGGGCAAAATGCACGCAGCCACATGAAATCACCGGCTTCCACCTCGACCCAGTCTTTATTCAAACGATAAACCGCTTTGCCTTCCAGCACATAAAGGCCGTGTTCCATCACATGGGTTTCGGCAAAAGGAATAACTGCGCCCGGTTCAAAAGTGACAATGGTCATATGCATATCATGGCGCAGATCTTGCGGATCAACAAAGCGGGTGGTCGCCCATTTGCCTTCCGTGTGCGCCATCGGGCTTGGGGTGATATCTTTTTCATTGGTGAAGAAAGCTTCCGGCACATCAATGCCCTCCACCTGCTCATAAAGCTTGCGCACCCAGTGGAACCGCACCGGCTTGTCTGAGTTGTTTTTCACCTGCCAGTCGCTGGCGGGCGGAATAAAGGCAAAACCACCTTCATTCATGACGTGTTTCTGGCCGGAAAGCGTAATGGTGAGTTCGCCTTCAACCACGAAAATAGCGCCCTCCGCGCCTTCATCCGGCTCCGGTTTATCACTGCCGCCTTGTGGCTGAACTTCCATAATATATTGCGAGAAAGTTTCAGCAAAACCGGATAGTGGACGCGATAAAACCCAAGCCCGCGTCTTATCCCAGAAAGGCAGATAGCTGGTGACGATATCCATCATCGTGCCTTTAGGCAGCAGCGCATAGCTTTCGGTGAAAACCGCCCGGTCGGTCATGATTTGTGTTTGCGGAGGCTGACCACCATGCGGGGCATAATATTGGGCGGTTTTATTTTGAACGTCAGTCATATTCACTCCGGTAAAATGCTATTAAGGCGTAATAAGGCGATGCGCTCAACCTGCTGGCAGGCAGTCTCGAATTCTTGTGCGCGCTCGTGGTTGATGCGGGTTTGGAAGGCTTGCAGAATTTGCGCCTTACTGAGCCCTTTCACGGCAATGATAAACGGAAAGCCGAAACGCTCGACATAGCGCTGGTTAAGCTCGCCGAAGAGGCTGCGTTCTTCATCGGTTAAGGCATCCAGTCCGGCAGATGCTTGTTCGGCGGTGGATTCTGCGGTGAGGCGTTTGGCTTGCGCCAGCTTTCCGGCCAGGTCCGGATGTGCGCATAAAACGCCCAAACGCTCTCCTTCGCTTGCCTGACGGAAGATTGCAGCCATTGCCTCATGCAGCGTGGCGGCATGGTCGTGAGCGCTTGCCAAACCTTGCGCAAAAGCCCGCTCGGCAATCCATGGCGAATGTTCAAAAACGCTGCCAAATGTTTCGACAAAATCTGCTTTTTCCATCATGGATGGCTTTGGTGTTTTAGGTGCCGGATGATGTTTGATCCAATGACGGGCAATATCAATGCGGCGTGCCACCCAGACCTTGTCAAAACTTTGCACATAATCAAGAAAGCGGTTGAGCGCTGCCATGCGCCCCGGTCTGCCAACAAGGCGGCAGTGAAGGCCGACGGACAGCATCTTTGGTGCGCCGTCCTGACCTTCTTCATAAAGCACATCAAAACTATCTTTAAGATAATTGAAAAACTGATCACCGGCATTAAACCCTTGCGGGGTCGCAAAGCGCATATCATTGGCATCCAATGTATAAGGCACAATCAAATGCGGGCCGTGTTCACCGTCCACCCAATAAGGCAATTCATCGGCATAGGAATCGGCAGAATAAACAAATCCGCCTTCTTCCATCACCAGTTTCAATGTGTTTTGTGATGGCTTGCCCTGATAAATGCCAAGCGGCCGTTCGCCGGTCAGCTCGGTGTGAAGGCGCACCGCTTCACGAATATGCTGGCGCTCCATATCTTCTTCAAAATCTTTATATTCCAGCCAGCGCAATCCGTGACTGGCAATTTCCCAGCCAGCAGATTTCATCGCTTCCACGGCTTGCGGGTTACGCGCCATGGCTTGGGTGACACCATAAACGGTGACCGGCATATTGCGTTTGGTAAAAGCGCGGTGCAGCCGCCAGAAACCGGCGCGCGCACCATATTCATAAATGGATTCCATATTGAGATTGCGCTGACCTGCCCATGCCTGCGCACCGACAATTTCTGAAAGCAGACATTCTGATGCCGGATCGCCATCCAGAATACAGCTTTCGCCGCCTTCCTCATAATTGATGACAAATTGTACAGCGATATTGGCATTGTCCGGCCATTGCGGATGGGGCGGTTTTTCCCCATAGCCGATCAGATCACGTGGATATTTCATGCGTTTTTCCCGAAACGAACAATAAATATGAGGTCATCATATGCTGATTTTGAACGCTATATTCCCATTGAAATATTTGAAAGTCATCCATCGATTAGAGCGCTTTTATTGGAAGACAGATTTAGAGATACTGTAGGATAGGGAGATAATACGGGGAGGAATTCGCATGGACGCTGAACGGGCAAAGGCGGGACGGCTGACGACCCATGTCCTTGATACGGCGAAAGGTGTTCCGGCACGCGATCTCCGTATCGAGCTTTATCGCCTTGATGGTGACAAGCATCAAAAGCTCAAAGATGTCCGCACCAATGATGACGGGCGTTGCGATGAGCCGCTTTTGGCGGG
>JAEWHQ010000122.1 GCA_023387715.1 Pseudomonadota bacterium
ATATTGACCTGATCCTGATTGGTCAGCGCCACAATCAGATCGGCATCCTGCACTTCGGCCTCGAGCAGCACCTCCTGATCCAGCGCACTACCATGAAAAACGGTTGTACGTTTCAGCTGATCAGAAATCTCCAGGGCGCGTTCATGACTGCTCTCTATGATTTTAATGCGCGTATGTGACTGATGCGCTTCCATTGCACGCGCCACATAAAGCCCGATATTACCGCCACCGGCAATAATGATACGATTGGCATCAGGCTTGTCATGGCCAAAAATCGACAGAGTACGGCGCACCTGCTCACGCGGTGTAATCACATAAGCCAGATCACCAGCCATCAATTCATCAGATGAATGCGGGGTAAAAAGGCTTTCTTTGCGCACCACACCAACCACTGTTGCCGAGAGATCAGGAAAAAGATCGCTCAGCTGGTTAAGCGGCGTATTGATAACCGGACATTCTTCCTGACATTCAATCGCAAGGCCGATAATTTTTTCATCGGCAAAGCGTAAAACATCGGTCGCACCAGGCAAAGCGATACGGCGCAACAACACCTCACTTACTTCCAGCTCAGGCGAAATGGTGACATCAATCGGCAGATTTTCCCGCAGGAACAAATCCGAATATTCTGCATTCAGATAGGTTTGCGCACGGATTCGGGCAATTTTCGTCGGCACATTAAAAACCGAATGCGCCACCTGACAGGCCACCATATTGACCTCGTCCGAAAGCGTCACCGCAATGATCATATCAGCTTCATTGGCACCTGCTGCCGCCAGCACATCAGGATGCGAGCCATGACCGACAAAGCTGCGCACATCCAGTGTGTCACGCACGATCTGAATGTGCTTTACCGATGTATCAATCACCGAGACATCGTTTTTCTCAGCCGCCAACCGCTCGGCGATACCGTATCCGACCTGCCCTGCACCACAGATGATCACGCGCATGAAAGCACCATTGCTGTTTTAATCCGCCACGCAGATGTCAATTACACACCAAGCGACTTCAGTTTGCGGTGAAGCGCTGAACGCTCCATGCCGACAAACTCTGCCGTGCGGGAGATATTGCCGCCGAAACGGTTAATCTGCGCGATCAGATATTCTTTTTCAAACATTTCACGCGCTTCACGCAATGGCAGCGCCATAATGTGCTGGTCAGATTCGGTTGGTGCGCGCGGCAGCGTGTCACCAATATCAGCCGGCAGCAGGTCTGCTGTGATCGGCTCATCCGGATCATCACCACGTGCCAGAATCATCAGGCGCTCAATATTGTTACGAAGCTGTCGCACATTGCCCGGCCAGCTATGAGCCTGCAAAACAGCCATCGCATCGCTGCCGATCGGACGTGGTTTGATGCCTGCCTGCTCGCCGATTTGCTTGATGAAGAAATCCACCAGCATCGGAATATCTTCACGGCGCTGCGACAATGGCGGCACCTGCACCGGCACAACCGACAAGCGATGGTACAAATCTTCACGGAAACGGCCTTCAGCGATCATCGCTTCCAGATTTTGTGCAGTTGATGAAATCACACGCACATCCACTTTAACACGCTTGGTGCCGCCAACACGTTCAAACTGCTGATCGACCAGAACACGCAGGATTTTATTCTGCGTTTCACGCGGCATATCGGCAATTTCATCGAGATATAAGATACCGCCATGTGCTTCTTCCAAAGCACCGACTTTGCGCTCACCGCCATCCATTTCAGTGCCGAAAAGCTCAATTTCCATGCGCTCCGGCGTAATCATTGCCGCGTTAAGCGTCACGAACGGGCCATTAGCACGTGTCGAACTGGAGTGAATGGCGCGTGCTGTCAGTTCTTTACCAGCGCCAGAAGCACCGGTAATCATGATACGGCTATTGGTTGGTGCCACACGCTCAATGGTTTGGCGCAGATGGCTCATGGCCAGCGATTGGCCAAGCAGTTCCAGATTATCGCCGCTGCGTTTGCGCAAATCTGACACTTCGCGCTTCAGCTTGGAGGTTTCCAGCGCACGCTCGGCAATCAGAATCAAACGATCAGCCTTAAACGGCTTTTCAATGAAATCATAAGCACCGCGGCGGATCGCCGACACAGCGGTTTCAATATTACCGTGGCCGGAAATCATCACCACCGGCAAATCCGGATGAAGTTTTTTGATCTCATCAAGCAAAGCCAGACCATCAAGACGGCTGCCCTGCAACCAAATATCCAAGAATATCAAACGCGGCACACGGTCATTGATGGCAGCCAAGGCACTGTCAGCATCAAAAGCGGTGCGGGTTTCATGCCCCTCGTCGCTTAAAATACCGGCAACCAGCTCACGAATATCCGCTTCATCATCAACTACCAGAATTTCATCTGCCATATTAGTTCACCTGTTCAGCTTCTGACTGCTCTGTTACGGCCTCAGCTTCACGCAAGCCTTCGCTCACGGGAAAAACCATTCTGATCAACGCACCGCGGCCTTGATAAAAATCTGGCCGAGCATCGTGCAATTCCATATGCCCGCCATGATCTTCCACGATTTTGCGCACAATAGCCAAACCAAGCCCTGTGCCTTTTTCGCGGGTTGTCATATAGGGTTCCAGCAATTTCTGGCGATCATCACCCGGCAAACCTTTGCCGTTATCAGTGACCTCCACGATCAGCTGCGCATCATCCTTATAAGAGCGCACAAGAATGTGGCCTTGATAATTCTCATCACGCGCAACCGCATCAATTGCCTCGCTGGCATTTTTGATAATATTACCAAAGGCTTGTGCCAGCAAACGGCTATCGAAAGAACCAAGCAGCTTTTCCGAGCCAAAATCATTGGTAAATTTAATATCGTTACGGCTGACTTCAATCAGGAACGATGCTTCACGCAATGGATCACGCAGATCAAGCTCGCGCATTTCCGGCTTCGGCATACGGGCAAAATCAGAGAACTCATTGACCATGCGGCCAATATCGCCCACCTGACGCACGATAGTTTCAATACATTGATCGAACACTTCACGGTCTTCGGTAATGACTTTGCCATAGCGGCGTCTGATACGTTCAGCCGAAAGCTGGATGGGAGTCAGCGGGTTTTTGATCTCATGCGCAATGCGGCGTGCGACATCCGCCCATGCGCTGGAGCGCTGCGCCTGCACAAGATCAGTAATATCATCAACCGTCACCACATATGAGTGATCGTCAGAACTGGCATCTTCCACAGTAATCTGCACATTATAGGTACGTGCCGAGCCAGAACGCGTTATTGTCACCTGCTCGCGGTGCACAGCGCGCCCTGTAGAGCGGGCAATTTCAAATGCCTGTCCGATTTCCGGCACAAGCCCCGTGAGGTTTTTGCCAATGGAATCCTGCGCACAGACTTTAAACATATGCTCAGCAGACGGATTGATGATCGTGATCACTCCGTATGGATCAATACCGATCACACCGGCAGTCACACCCGAAAGCACAGCTTCCGAGAAACGACGGCGCTCATCAATCTGATCTTTCGCCGACAAGAGTTCGTTACGCTGGCTTTTAAGTTCGGCCACCATATTGTTGAAGGTACCGGCCAGCGCACCCACATCGCCATCAGTCGCACGTACAGGAACCGAGGCCTCCAGATTACCGGCAGCAACATCTTCCGCTGCGCCAATCAGCAAGCGGATCGGGCGTACCAAGCGATCAGCAACCGCAATCCCTGTCCAGATGGCAGACAAAAGTACAATCAGCGTCAGCCCAAAATAAAGTAGCGCAAAAGCAATCTGGGTCGCAAAGCGGTTGGAATCCATCGCGCTATAGCGTTCAGCATTGGCCTCCATCAAGCGCATGGCATCAATGATTTCGCCGTCAACCGCACGAATAGTATAAAGATAAGCATCCGGAATAGCGCTCATCTTGATAATTGCACCAACAAAATGGCTACTGCCCGGCGGAATAATCACCGGCTTGCCGTCTGTCGCGGTTTGCAAGGCATCTTTAGGTGCTGGCGGAAGCGAGCGCTCCCCCCCCAGATCGGTCTGCAAAATCACACTACCGTCTTCACGCACCAAATAAGCGCCTAAAAGCCCGCGTCCGCGTGCCTGCAAAGACATGAGGCGCACAAAACCAGAGCGATCAAGGCTATAAAGTGTGCGTTGCGCATCCAGATCCTGCAACATCGAATAGGATGTGCCCTGCAAATTGCGGGCAGTTTCGGTAATGTAGGATTTCGCCAGACTGTTGGAGGAATTCACAATCTCACGCGTATTGGTATCAAACCAGCGATCAAGCCCCAGATTAAGCGTAACGGCTGCAACAATTGCCACCGCAATCGCCGGTACTGCTGCAATCAGCGAAAAAAGTGCCACAATGCGCACATGCAACCGTGAAGCAGCACGACCGTGACGGCGCGCCAGAATGATGCGGTAAATTTCACGCCAGATCAGGATAATCAGACAAGCAATCAGCGCCACATTGATAGTCGTTAGTGTCAGTGTGACAATGCGGTCAGGGTTGATTGGTGTGATACCGATCAAAATTGCGAAAGAAACAGTTGCAGTAACCAATGCCGCAACAACAGTAATCAGCCCCGGCAAAGCCAGCAAACGGCGTGGCTCAGCATAGTCATTGCTTTCAGGTACTAAGCCTTGAGCTTCGGGCATTGTGTCATTCATCTCGAAATTTGTTCCGATCAGATTCGTTACTGTTCTATCGCGATAATAGAGGACTGAGTTGCATTCATGCAACGCATTGTGGCGAAAATGCAACTGCGCATTTTGGCTAATAGAAAAATATCACCATATTTGCGCCTATCACGAGCATGTGTTTTCAAATCCAGTTCAGGACATTCAAGCGGAAGTA
The DNA here is from genome assembly GCA_023387715.1 of Pseudomonadota bacterium. Taxonomy (GTDB): domain Bacteria; phylum Pseudomonadota; class Alphaproteobacteria; order Rhizobiales; family Rhizobiaceae; genus Paenochrobactrum; species Paenochrobactrum glaciei. The sequence continues at coordinate 4,804 of JAEWHQ010000122.1, forward strand.
ACCAAATCCCAAGGAAAGGCGACTAGGCTCGTTTCAAGACGATTCGACTGACATGACGGTCATTGAAAGAGAAGACTGAAAAGAGAGAGCAGGATTTCTCATGGCAACGGCAAAACGCAAACCCCGCACCACTTCACGCTCAACAAAACGTGCGCCCGCTAAAAAGAGTGGCGGCACGTCTGTTGCATCGGTTCTTGCCCTTGGGGCAATTGTTGCGTTAGGTGCCGTCAGCCTCTGGGCAGCCTCGCAGCACAAAAGCCCGCAAACAGCAATTTCTAACCTGTGGAATAGTACATCAGACAATAGTCGCGCAAATACTGCACCACAAAAGCAGGCAAGTGCTCCGCAGGTTAAAGAGCAAAAATCACAACCTGCCCGCACCAATCGCACAGAAGAAAAAGCGGCAAACCGCGCTACGGCGACAGCCCCTATTCCACGCCCTGAAATCGGTTTGAGCCCGTCAAGATCAGCACAAGCGCCACAACCGGCAGCACGGCCACAAGCAACAACAACAGCCACGCCTGCATCTAAACCAAATCAAAGGGTTGCAGCTATTACGCCACCGGCGTCTGCGACAAAAAACCTGCCGCCGCGCGGTGTAAACCGCGCCGATTCTACCCCGACAATGGTTTATGCCAAGCAAAAGCTGACCGTGCATAAAACCGCATGGGATAAATCACCATCCATGGGTGAAGTTGAAAAAGGCCGTGAATTGCGCTCTTACGGACAGACCGGCAAATGGCACCGCGTTGTTGTCCCTGCCACCGACATGATCGGCTGGGTGCATCAGGACATGCTGGTGATTGTGAAAAAAGCTGGCAACCAAAGTGCGCAAGCCCCTTCACCAATCACCACCGGATCAATCAAGGCAGAAACACCTGCCAAGCCAACGCCTTTTGCCGCAAAAGATGCAAACGGCCATCCGGTACCGAAAAACAATGTCGGAAACTAAGAGCATAAGCACTTAAATCTTACGCATAAACAAAAGGCGCTCCAAGGAGTGCCTTTTTTCATGTCTTGCTGGTTTGCGTGCCACTATCTTCTTTGTCACCGCTATAAACAATATCGGCCAAAGCAGGACTATTGAGCACCTGCGCCGCCAAAATGCGGGTGATGCGGCTTTTTTGCTCCAAGGCAACACGGTCCAGCTGATCCACCACACGAATAGCGGCATTCAGTGAGCGCTCAATACGGCTGACCAGATAGCTCACCACATAAGGCTCAACATCCACCTGACGGTCAGCAAAGAGCTTATGAATGACATAAGTCAGCAACATGTCATCAGGTGCTGCAATTTCAACAACTGTGGCAGCCTTCAAGCGCGAGGCAAGATCAGGCAGCTTCACCCCCCAAGCGGCAGGCCACAGGCGCGATGTCATCAAAAGCGATGGCCCCGGCCCTTGTGCTGCATGCTGGCGCACCGAATTGATAAGATGAAACAGACCCGTTTCGTCCAAGGTTACGTCGCCGATATCTTCGATCAGCATCGGCTGGATGCTGGCGCGCTCCTGAATGTCGGCACTGATATTGGACGGATCCACCAGCAAAGCACCGGTTTTTTCCTGCCAGACCTGCGCCATATGTGTTTTACCCGAGCCGGTCGGCCCCGCCAGAATAACCACAGGCGCCACCCAATCCGGCCAGCGGTCAACCAAATCCACGGCAGCACGGTTCGAGCCCGCAACAATGAGATTATCGCGCTCATAACCAGGCTGATGTTTCAATTCGAACGGCAATTGCCGTGGTCGCGCCTCACTCATGTTAAATGCCGGTTGTCCTTAGTTTTTAGCAGTTGTTACATCTGTTTTTGCAGAAGCCTGCTGTTCTATCAGCGAAGCATCATACATTGGTGAATGGAGATAGCTGTTCAAAGCAAATCGCACAAGCACACCTACAGCAGCTGCAGCAGGCACTGCAACCAGCATTCCGGTAAAGCCGAACAGCGAACCGAAGGCAAATAATGCAAACATCAGCCATACCGGATGCAAGCCGACAGACGAACCAACCAGTTTAGGCTGTAAAATATTGCCTTCAATAAATTGACCGACAAAGAACACACAGGCTACAACCGTAACCATTACCCAATCCGGCCAGAACTGAACCAGTGCAACTCCGATGGCCAGCGCCAGCCCGACAAATGAGCCAATATAAGGTATAAAGCTGATAAAACCGGCAAAAAGACCGATAAGAAGGCCAAAATTGAGCCCTGTGAGCGTCAGACCGACCGCATAGTAAGTGCCAAGAATTAAACATAATGTGCCCTGACCGCGGATAAATCCGGCCACAGCGTCATTCATTTCACGCGCGATGCCGCGCACGGTTTCCAGATGAGCGCGCGGTATCCATGAATCGATACTGTCGATCATGCGGTCCCAATCTAGCAGCATATAGAAAGCAACTACCGGAGTGACCACAAAAAGCCCTGCAATATCGACCAGAGATTTCCCCGAATTCCACAGGGACTGAAGCAATGTGGATAAAAAACTAGCGCCTTGACGCAGCAAAGTACTCAGGTTTTCCTTGATAACATTGCTATCGATGTTGAGATAATTTTGCAGCCATGCCGAATCTTCATTCGCCACCAGCGATTGAAGCTGTGTCACATAAAGCGGAAAGCGTGAGATAAAATCGGCAAGCTGTGTTGCCAGAATTGGCACCATGATCATCAATGCCAGCACCAACACCACCAAAAACAGCAACAGGATCACAATTGTTGCCATCAGTCGTGACATGCCGAAACGTTCCAATCGATCCGCCACCGGATCAAGGAAGTAAGCCAGCGCCATCCCTGCCACGAAAGGCAGAAGGATTGAGCTGAACATCAGCAAAAACAGCACAAACACCAAAACGGTGCCGATCCAGAAGGTCAGCTGCTTGCGCATCATCCCTGCCATTTCAGCTGGCGGCATGCCTTGCAAGGGTGCCGCACTTCTTCTGGTTGCGCGTGCTGGTGTGCGAGCCGGTTTCTTTGCTGTGGTCTCAGGTGCTTTGCTCATTGAAATCCGTTAATGGCGCTGGGCAATTGGTTTAAATTACTGGCAAGATCTAGTTAGACTGCTTCGTGCACTCCGCGTCAATCGTGCCCACCATATATATTCTTTTTGACGGTTGCATGCTTAATCGCATCCGAACATATGCATATATGTGTCATAATGTGTTTAATTTGCCCGCTGGCGGGTTTAAACACGCTTTTTATAGCCTTGCGACGCTGATGGCACTTGCAGGAAAAGTCATCTCATGGCATTTGCCCAAGCGAAATCCTTAATTCCGTATCAGACACCGTCCAAGTGCCTTTGCTGAATAACCAGCCTGACGGCCCAGTGTGCGGCAACGAACCTGTTTCAGGAGCATCCCATGACAGCGACAAACAAGCCAACCGGTCAAAACGGACTGACATATGCACAGGCTGGCGTTGATATTGACGCGGGCAATCTGATGGTCGAAAAAATCAAACCATTGGTACGCTCCACCCGTCGCCCCGGCGCTGACGGTGAAATCGGCGGCTTTGGCGGCTTGTTTGACCTTAAAGCTGCTGGCTTCAAAGACCCTGTTCTGATTGCCGCCAATGACGGCGTCGGCACCAAGCTGAAAATTGCCATTGATGCAGACCAGCACGACACTGTAGGCATTGATCTGGTTGCTATGTGCGTCAACGATCTGGTGGTTCAGGGCGGCGAGCCGCTTTTCTTCCTCGACTATTTTGCCACCGGCAAACTGGAACCGGAACAGGGCGTTGCCATTGTTGCCGGTATTGCTGAAGGCTGCCGTCAGGCAGGTGCGGCATTGATCGGCGGCGAAACTGCCGAAATGCCAGGTATGTATAAAGACGGCGATTATGATCTGGCCGGTTTTGCAGTTGGCGCGGCTGAACGTGACAATCTGTTGCCGCGTGGTGATATTGCTGAAGGCGATGTTATTCTCGGTCTCGCCTCTTCCGGCGTTCACTCCAACGGTTTTTCACTGGTGCGCCGCATTGTTGAACTTTCCGGCCTTGGCTGGAAAGACGAGGCACCGTTTAAAGCCGGTGAAACATTGGGACAGGCACTGCTTACCCCTACCCGCATTTATGTAAAGTCCTTGCTGGAAGCCATTCGCTCTTCTGATGGTATCAAAGCATTAGCACACATCACCGGTGGTGGTTTTCCTGACAATATTCCACGCGTTCTGCCGGAAGGTCTGGCTGCCGAAGTTGATCTGACCAGCATTGACGTACCGGCTGTATTCTCATGGCTTGCCAAGGTCGGCGGCGTTGAAATGCACGAAATGCTGCGCACTTTTAACTGCGGCATCGGCATGATTGTTGTTGTCACACCTGAAAAAGCCGACGAAGTGGCAAAGATCTTGGAACAGCAGGGCGAAAAAGTCGCCAAGCTCGGCCGTATGGTCAAGCGTGAAGCTGAAGGCGTTGTTTATCAGGGTAAACTGGCACTATGATCAAGAAGCGCGTTGCCATTTTTATTTCCGGTGGCGGCTCCAATATGGAGACGTTGATTAAAGCTGCCAGCGCGCCTGATTATCCTGCCGAAATTGTCGCTGTTTTTAGCGACAAGCCACAAGCTGGCGGCATTGCCAAAGCGCAAGCCGCCGGTATCACAACATATGTTTTCGCCCGTAAGGACTTTGCTTCCAAGCAAGAGCATGAGCAGGCCATTTTAGAACAACTGGCCGCTCTCAACCCAGACATCATCTGTCTTGCCGGTTATATGCGTTTGCTTTCGGCTGATTTCATCAAGCCCTATACTGGCCGTATTCTTAATATTCATCCGTCAATCCTGCCGCTTTTTGCAGGCCTTGATACCCACCAGCGCGCGATTGATGCAGGCATGAAAATTGCCGGCTGCACTGTGCATCTGGTCACAGAAGGGATGGATGAAGGCCCTATTCTCGCACAAGCCGCAGTGCCTGTTTATCATGACGATGATAAAGACTCACTTGGTGCCCGAGTCTTGACTGTCGAGCATCAAATCTACCCGCTGACCCTCAAGAACTTCATCAATGGAATATTTACTTCAGCCAGTGATGCAGAAAAGCAACAAATACTCAGTTTTTGACTTAAATAAATGTTAACAAAGTCTTAATCTGCAAAATATTGCCTTAAAGTTATGTGAGAAAAACACATTGCCTCAACAGGAAGTGATGGCCTCGTCTTTATAAAGATTGAGACCAAAATGACTTTGAGAAGTTTTTTACGACACAAGATTTTAAGGATCGCCTTATGTCCTCCCATAACAAGACTTCACTTATTGCCGCTGCTGTCGCTGTTTCTGGCATGACCTTTGCAATGGGTGTAGTTGCTCAGGCAGCTGACTATGTTCAGCCTGCACGCAGTGCAACCACACAGCCTTACTCACAGGTCGGCATGCTGACTTGCGATATCGCACCTGGTATCGGTGTCATTATCGGCAGCCGTCAGGAATTGGAATGCACATTCAAGCCAGCCGCTCGCGGTGCAGCAGTTGAACAATATTCCGGTAAGATCACCAAAATCGGTCTCGACATCGGCTTCACCAATGGTGGCCAGATGGCTTGGGCTGTTTGGGCTCCAACCGTTCGCCCTGAAGGCGCGCTTAAAGGTTCTTATGTTGGCGCATCTGCCAATGCTGCTATCGGCATTGGTGCAGGCACAAACATCCTGACCGGCGGCTCATGGAAAACCATTTCCCTGCAGCCAATTTCACTTCAGGGTCAGAAGGGTCTGAACCTTGCAGTTGGCGTCACCAACTTCCGCCTGAAATATAACGGCTAATCAGCCTTTTCAGGTATTAATGATTAAAAAAGCCTCCGGTGATTACTCACCGGAGGCTTTTTTTATGGAAATATTCACTTAACAATCAGGCACATTTTCTGACCCAAACTTTGGTGTCGTGAAAAGCAGCCCCCCCGTAGGGTGCCGAAGCATCGGCGCCGGTCAGTGTATTGATCCCCTCTCCGCGCTCAAAGGCAGAGTTTGGAAACAAGCCTTCTGAAATCACCACTCCGCGCTTTTGACCTTCACGCAATGTCGCATGCAGCACCACCTCACCGCGCATATTGCCGATTTCCACCCGCTCTCCATTTTCAATACCAAGATCAGCCGCATCTTGCGGATGGATCAGCAATTGCGGGCGAATTTCTTTGGCTTGCGAGGTTGGTGTTTCCGTAAATGTCGAATTGAGGAAATTATGCGATGGCGAGGTTGCCAACCGGAACGGATGTTCCTTATCAGCCACCTCAATCACCTCCCAGTGATCTGGCCATTGCGGCAAAGTTTGATAAGGGCCTTGAATGCCCATGCTTTCCGGCGGACGATCCGGCGCCGCATTTTGCAACCATGTCGGCTTGAAGCGGAATTTGCCATCCGGCCACTTAAATCCATTGATATAATGAGCTTCGTCAAATGGCGGCTGCAAATCCAGAAAGCGCGCTTCTTTCATAC
>JAEWHQ010000190.1 GCA_023387715.1 Pseudomonadota bacterium
ACAACCATGACGCGCATCGCCCATTTCATATCCTCGGCAGCGATAAAGCCTTGTTTACGCTCTTTGGAGCGCGCACCCGATGCTTCACGTGATGGCTGCAAGCCAATATCTGCGCCAGCTGCAGAAACATTGAGTACCACCGACAATTGCCACTCCGGCACATCGGAAAAAGCCGAGATTTCGCCAAGCGGCACGCCCCAGTCAGAACCAAGCTCAATATGTTTATAGGCACCACGATAACCGCGCGCTTCATCATAACGCAGCAAAGCTGACTGCAATGAATTGCGTGCCATAACCTGCATGGCCGGATCCAAAGTGGTACGAACAGACAAGCCGCTTTCATAAAGCGCTTTGTCACCATATTTAGCGATAATCTGACGGCGAACTTCTTCGGTGAAATATTCGGATGCAAAGAGATATTTTGCAGTCTGACGAATATTCACATGCAAAGGCTCAGCTTTGGCAGTTTCCGCCTCTTCCATAGTGATATATTCGTTTTCGGCCATACGGTCGATTACATAGTTGCGACGCTCAACAGCGCGTTCCGGCTGACGGAACGGATGATAGTTGGAGGGACCTTTCGGTAAGGCTGCCAGATAGGCCATCTCAGAGATAGTCAACTCACCAACCGCTTTATCATAATAAGTCAGTGCGGCACCTGCGATACCATAAGCGCCCATCCCGAAGAAAATTTCGTTCAGGTACAGCTCAAGAATACGATCTTTCGAATAGGCCTGTTCAATGCGCATAGCCAAAATCGCTTCTTTGATTTTGCGGTCATAAGTCTGTTCGGTGCTCAACAGGAAGTTTTTAGCCACCTGCTGGGTGATCGTCGATGCACCTTCAGGGCGACGTCCACTGCCAATACCCTTCACGTTATTGACCATCGCACGGGCAACACCGCCAACGTCCACGCCATTATGATGATAGAAATTTTTATCTTCAGCAGAAATAAAGGCAGCTTTCACGCGATCAGGAACGGCCTGAATCGGCAGGTACAAACGACGTTCTCTGGAAAATTCAGCCATCAAACTACCGTCAGACGCATGGACACGCGTCATCACAGGAGGCTCATACTTCTCCAGAACTTCATAATCGGGCAGTTCCTTGTTTATTTTGTTGATGAAAACCGCAACGGCACCAGCAACCATAAGCATGAAAACGGCACCAATGCCGAAGAAATATCCGATAAGTCGTACCATAAACCCGGAATCCTACCTTCCGTATCACCAAACAGCTGCCTTCAATTGACAACCAATCAGCTTAATTTCCGTCACATGCATTCTGAACATGCGTCTTTATCATTATCCTAAAACACAATAGCTGCACGCTCACGACACTTGCTCGCAGGTAGTGAAGTGCAATTACGTCAAAGGCAAGATCATTTATGAACTTTTAACTTAAAATTACGAACTTCAAGTCACTTTATCTGCCTGATGTGCAAAATTGCAGCAATTTACAAAAGCTCTTGCTGCCATTTATCGCACCCGAACAATGGTTTATTTGAGGTGAAGCTTAAATCACACAGGTTAAAAAGAAATCAAATATTTTTCCAGTTGCTTAAATTAAAAACCACCTAGCCCGGCTCATTGAATCGGTGACAGACTGGTTTTCAACGTTGCAAAATGCTTGATCGCCACCACCAGACGTTCGGCAAATAGCTGACGCCATGCCGGATCGGTAATTAGTGTTTCATCTTCCTTATTCGACAGATAGCCCATTTCCACCAGAACTGACGGCACATCCGGCGCACGCAATACCTGAAAACCGGCAAAACGATGCGGATTATTGATCAGACTGATCTCGCCCTCCAGTGACTTGACCACCTTATCGGCAAATTTCAGAGAAAAACCGTGTGTCTCACGACGGGTCAGATCAAGCAATATATCAGTAACTTCCGGCAGATCTTCCGGCACAATACCGGCGAATTCGTCTGATCTGTTTTCACGCTCTGCCATTGCACGCGCCACCGAGTCCGATGCTTTGTCGGAAATCGTATAAACAGTTGCACCACGAATATAATGCTGGGTCACACTATCAGCATGGATCGAGATAAAAAGATCGGCCTCATGCTGGCGTGCAAGACGCACGCGTTCTCCAAGGCGTAGAAACACATCTTCATCCCGCGTCATGAAAACCTGAAAATCTTTTTCTTTTTCAAGTCGATCACGCAAATCGCGGGCAAAGGCCAGCGTCACATCTTTTTCTTTAAGACCTGTGACGCCTTCAGCACCACTATCAATTCCGCCATGGCCGGCATCAAGCATAATCGTGAACTTTTTAGCGACCCGCTGTTGCTCACGATTTCTCTTGTCTTCTGCTGCCTGCGCCGGACTTGTACTCCCCTTGCTGTTTTGTGCCGCCAGATCATCAGCAAATTCACGATCCGAAGTAGCAATAATATCAACCATCATACGATAGCCGGGTGCATTCTCGTTTTTGATGACATCCATATTTTCAAGTTTGTAAGGCCCGATAAGTGACAAAATCAATCGTGAGCGCCCCTCACCTGCCAAACCATAGCGCACCGATGAAACAAGACCGCGCGGGGTCAGTGATTTTTCGTCAAAACCAAAACGCGTTTCACTCAGTTCCAGCACCAAACGATGTGGCTTGGCAAAAAGAATGGGTTTTACATCCGGCTTTTCATCAAACATGACTACAACGCGGGTGCGCAGTTCATCACCGGCCATACGGAATGTTAAAGCAGAAACGGGAGCCGCCATAGCAGCCTGAATGCTTAGGAAAAAAATAATTCCAAGACTTAAAATCATTCCCAAAAAAGAACGCATTACCATACCATAATGTGACAAGACTGAACCGATTGCTTTTTAAAACCCGTTTTTATCAAGGATTTTTAACGAACATATATAAAGAAAGCTCTGAGAGGCATGGATTTAGGTCATGCTTGTGTCGATATTTCGACCAAGAAAACTGTCAGAGCAAACTTGAACTGAACTAAACGCATCACAGTTAATGTTTTATATATAAAGGCTAATTTTGACTCTCCCGACAAGCCGTTACAGAGTGGTTGCGTGGCTGCTTAGAAATATTCCTTCTTGTCATGAGTGAAAACAGGTCATAAAAGCATAGTTAGGTTTCGGTTTTGCCCGCAGAATCAAAGTCCTGAAATAACTGGTGAAAGCAGCTATAACTCGGACTTTCCGCGCAAACGGCGACTATCAACGCCAAGCCGCAACCGCACAGAATTTTGCGGTTCACACCGCTTTTTAATTGGACGACAGCGTATTTATTCAACGTGGTCGCCAGCTCTTTTACAGGGCAAACAAGGTCGGCCTGGCATTTCCAGGTCATTATTTAGGTCGTTTCGTTCGGAACAGATATGGGTCAACAAAGACCGATCATTACCAGGCAGGAAACCGCGATCGCCGCAAGGCAGTTACGCGTAGAAGCCTTATTGCCTGTTTCGAAGAACCTCGAACCATCCGACAGACGCACTCTTAAGCGAGCAACCAAAGCACTGGTACTCTTGCGCCCCATTGACGTGCGCCGCGTTGTCGGCAGGAAAAACAAACATGTTAAACAAGATGCTTATCGATGCCTCTCACCCGGAGGAAACACGCGTTATTGTTACGCGGGGCAACAAGATCGAAGAATTTGATTTTGAATCCGAGCATAAAAAACAACTTAAAGGCAATATATATCTCGCACGCGTAACCCGCGTTGAGCCATCATTGCAGGCAGCCTTTGTCGAATATGGCGGCAACCGCCATGGCTTTTTGGCGTTTTCTGAAATCCATCCTGATTATTATCAGATCCCTGAAGCTGACCGTATTGCCTTGATGGAAGCAGAAGCTGCCGCTGCTGCGGCCAATGCTGACAGTGACGATGATGATCACGACGAACAGCCGCAAAACAATGCGCCTGCCGCTCGTTCGGAACGCAATGATCGCCGTCGCGGCAATCGCCGTCGTAACCGTCGCTATGACAATAGCGCGGCTAAAAATGCTGTGCCTGCCGCTGAACCGGTCGGCCCTGCATTTGTTGATTATGTACCGGGCACACCGGCTGTTCCGCATGCAATTCACATGGACAGCGTGTCAGAACCAGCAGATGATTTCATTTCCAATAATCATGATGATGACGATATCCATGATAATGGCAATGATGACGAGAACGACACTGTCGAATCCGTTGGCTCCGAAGATGCCATGGAGGAGCTGCCGACGCATAACCGTGTGCATCGCCGTCAGTACAATATTCAGGAAGTTATCAAGCGCCGCCAGATTTTGCTGGTTCAGGTCGTTAAGGAAGAGCGCGGCAACAAGGGCGCGGCTCTTACCACCTATCTGTCGCTCGCTGGCCGCTATTCCGTTTTGATGCCTAACACTGCCCGTGGCGGTGGTATTTCTCGCAAGATCACCAATATTCAGGATCGCAAGCGCCTGAAAGACATTGTTAAAGAGCTGGAAGTGCCGCAGGGCATGGGCGTGATTTTGCGTACAGCCGGGGCCAACCGTACCAAGGCTGAAGTGCGCCGCGACTATGAATATCTGATGCGCATGTGGGAAAATGTGCGCAATCTAACGCTGCAATCCATGGCGCCTGCCCTCGTCTATGAGGAAGGCAGCCTGATCAAGCGTTCGATCCGCGACCTTTACAATAAAGATATCAGCGAAATTCTGGTTTCCGGCGAAGAAGGTTATCGTGAAGCCAAAGAATTCATGCGGATGTTGATGCCGAGCCATGCGCGTGTCGTGCAGCCA
>JAEWHQ010000195.1 GCA_023387715.1 Pseudomonadota bacterium
ATTTTTAAAAGCTTCTTTCCTCAAGGTGAAATTGGCAGTTTTATTGCCGGCACGATGGTTGCTGGCACCGGCGAGGATTTGAAACTGACCGATCCGGCAACCGGCAAGGTTTTTGCCAGTTTTAAAGATGCAGATCAGGCAGTTATTGATAGTGCAATGGCAGAAGCCGCACGCGCACAGCGCGAGTGGATGCAACTGACAGCATCACATCGTGGCCGTGTGATGTATGAGATTGCCCGTCGCATTCGTGAACATGCGCCATTGATTGCAGAAATTGAAAGCCGCTCAGCTGGTCGGCCTATCCGTGATATTGGCGGTGAAGCGGTGCGCGTTGCTGAAATGTTTGAATATTACGCAGGTTGGTGTGATAAGCTTTATGGCGACGTCATTCCTGTGCCAAGCTCGCATCTCAATTATACACGCCATGAACCGGTGGGGGTTGTGGCACAAATTACACCGTGGAATGCACCGCTTTTTACCGGTGGCTGGCAAATAGCACCTGCTATTTGTGCCGGTAATGCGGTGGTGATCAAACCATCAGAACTGACACCTCTCAGCACCCTTATTCTGGGTCTTTTATGCGAGCAGGGCGGGGCACCACGCGGCCTTGTCAATGTGATTGCCGGTGCAGGTTTAACTGCCGGACAGGCAATGGTCTCGCATCAGCGTACATCCTTGGTGGTGTTTGTCGGCTCGGCGCAGGCTGGCTCTGCCATTGCAGCAACGGCTGCCAAAAATGTGGTTCCTTGTATTTTGGAGCTGGGTGGAAAATCGGCTAATATCGTCTTTGCTGATGCAGAGATCGACCGCGCAATTTTAGGGGCGCAATCAGCTATTTTCAGCGGCGCAGGCCAGTCTTGTGTCTCTGGCTCACGCTTGCTTGTTCATCGCTCCATTCATCAGCAATTTGTCGAGCGTTACGCTGATGCGGCTAACCGCATCGTCGTGGGTGATCCTTATGATCAAAACTCGCATATCGGCCCTATCAATAATGAGCGCCAATGGCAAAAAATTGACCAGATGGTACGTGAAGGTGTCAGCGAAGGTGCGCAGCTAGCAGCGGGTGGTCAAAAGCCTGCAAGTTTGGAAAATACCGGTGGTTTTTATTATGCGCCGACCATTCTTGATGCGGTCAAACCTTCAATGACAATTGCGCAGGAAGAGGTGTTTGGCCCTGTGGTGGCTGTGATGCCTTTTGACGATGAAGCTGAAGCTGTAGAGCTTGCCAATAGTACGCCTTATGGTTTGGCAGGCGCTGTCTGGACGCAAAATGTTGCCCGGGCGCATCGTGTTGCTGGTCAAATCCGTGCCGGAACATTTTGGATCAACAGCTATAAAACCATTTCAGTGATGTCACCATTTGGTGGCTTTGGTCGCAGCGGTTATGGCCGGTCCAGCGGACGGGATGCTTTGCTGGCCTATACACAGACAAAAAGTGTTTGGGTTGAAACCGGAGAAAATCCAGTGATTACATTCGGTTATTCGCCGGAAGCTTGAATATTACTTTAACATGGCTTGCCGGGAGCTGAAAAAGGCTTCCGGCAAGTCTTTTTAGTGCCCGAGAACAGACTTTGCGCTTTCGGCATCAATGGCCAGAATAGTGGGATAGCCGCCTTTTAAGATAGCGGTGACAATTGGTATTTTATGCGCTCCGCCACCGACAATCAGCCGGTGGCGGATTGTCTTTAAGCTGGTCAGTTCCGGTGCCAGCACCTGACGATTAATCGTGTGGTCAAGTTGTTTGCCCTCAGCGTTGAGAAAACGTCCGGCCAGATCACCAACTGCGCCATGCTCTTTCAGCTCTTCAATGCCGATACCTTCCGGCAAACCGTAGCGCACTTGCAATGAACGGTTGGAGGCATCACCGACACTGAAATAGGCCAGATCAACATTGCAGATAGTTTCATAAGTGCGGCGGAAAACCGTTTGCGAAATAATCGCATCACGCGATTCCGGTGACTCTGCATAAATAGGCGCAACAAAATAACGGCAATGAGCTGAGAAAACTTGCGCAAAACCGCGAACGATCTCAAAGGTGTTGATTTCGGTGCCTTGTGTCAGACCGCCGGTCATGGAGTGAACTTCCATGTCTTCACGCGGTTGCGGGGTCATAAATTGAATGGTCTCCCGCAATGTAGAGCCCCACGCGACACCAAAAGAGCGGATATTATGCGCTGCAATAAAGCGATCAAGATAGGCTGCAACTGCGCGCCCCATAATCTTATGGATTTGTGAAGCATCTTCGGGCGTTGGCACAACAATTGCATCTTCAAGGCCAAAGCGCTGGCAAAGCTCTGCTTCCAAGGCCACGCAATCAGCCAGCTTGCTATTGAATGACACTTTGACAACGCCGTCGCGATGCGCCTGCGCCAGCATTTCATTGACCCTTCTGCGCGTCAGATGAAGGCGGTCGGCAATCTGTGCCTGCGTTAAACCTTCCACATGATAGAGCCACGATGCTCGCACAATCAGGTCGTTTTGATCCATCACATTTCCCTTAAGTTACATTTGTCATTCGAGTGTAACATATGTGCGTTAGTCGTTATGCATCGTCGCTGCGGCACGATTCTTCCCACGAAGAACCGCTCTACAGCTCATACAATCATGCGTCTTAAGGATCAAATATGACGTCGCTCTTAAAAAAAGTCCTGACCAGTACAGCGGCAGGCAGTGTTTTGCTGGCAATGACAATGCCGGGCTTTGCCGCAGATCGGGTAAAGATTGAATGGTGGTATGCGATCAGCGGTAAGCTGAGCGAAACCGTACAGGAGCTCATTGCTGATTTTAACGCCTCGCAAGATAAGTATGAAGTTGTCGGCGTTCATAAGGGCAATTACGAAGAAACCATGGCTGCTATGGTGGCAGCTTATCGTGCCGGTCAGCATCCGACCATTTTGCAATCAGCAGAGCGCGGTTTTCTGACCATGTTGAATTCCGGTGCCATTATTCCGGTCAACAAGCTGATGGCAGATCAGGGCTATAAAACCAATTGGGGCGAATTTATTGCGCCTGTTGCCAGTTTCTATGTTGTGAACGGGGAGCCGGCTGCTCTGCCGTTCAATTCCTCAACGCCTATTTTCTGGTTTAATGAAGATCAGTTAAAGCAGGCCGGTTTTGATGGTCCTGGTGAAACATGGCAGGAGGTGGATGAGCGCCTTTATGCGTTGAAGGAAAAAGGCATCACTAACTGCCCGATGGCGCTGGCTGGTGATTATCACTGGAGCCTTTTTGAAAATTATTCAGCCATCAACAATCAGCCATTCGGTACAAAATCCAACGGTTTTGACGGTCTTGATACTGAATTTGTCTATAATAAAACCTCCGTTGTGCAGCAGACTGAGCGTCTAAAACGCTGGATTGATGATGGTATTTTGCATGTTGCGGGTGAGGGCTTGAACCCATCACAAATGTTTACCTCAGGCACTTGCGCAACTTTGATCAATTCAACAGCTGGCCATTCTGCGGTTGAAAGTTCGGCTGAGTTTAAATGGAACGCGACTTACCTGCCTTATGAAAAAGGTGTTGAGCCGCAAAACTCCACTATTGGTGGTGCAGCACTTTGGGTTCTTGGTAATAAATCTCAAGAAGAGCAGGCCGGTGCGGCAGCGTTTCTGGACTTTGTTGCCAAGCCTGAAACGCAGGTCTGGTGGAGCAAGGCAACCGGTTATGTGCCTGTAACCACGGCTGCTTATGAAGCCTTGAAGGCGGAAGGGTATTTTGAGAAAAACCCGACCCGTGAGATTGCCATCAAGCAGCTTTCACGCGGTACACCCAATGAAAACTCACGCGGTTTCCGTTTTGGCAATCACAACCAGACCGGCGCAATCATGCTGGAAGAGTTGCAGGCCGTATGGACAGGGCAGAAGTCCGTGCAGGATGCGCTCGACTCCTCAGTGAAACGCGGCAATGAAGTTCTCCGTCAGTATGAGCGGATCAATGCCGGTAAATAATCAGAATATGACATTGTCTGCTGGCGCCTATGAGCGCCAGCAAGATAGAGCGCAAAGCGTCTGTGCGCAGACGGTTCGTTTTAAGCTCGCCAACTGGTTTGCAAAGCTGACTAAGCCGTCATTGACCGGCCTGAAAACTGCACATTTCAAACGAAATGGTATCGGTTTTCTGCTGCTTGCACCGCAATTGCTCATTCTGTTATTTTTCTTCTACATTCCTGCTTATAAAGCGCTGTCATTGGCTTTTGTCGAAACAGATCCATTTGGCATGAGCGTTATTTTTGTCGGGTTCAATAATTTTACCCGTCTTTTCGCCAGTCCCGAATATCGGTTCAGTGCTGTGCTGACCCTTGTGCTCACGGTTGTGCAAAGTGTGATTACGCTTGGTCTTGCGGCGATGCTTGCTTTTGCGACTGACCGTGTGATCCGCGGGCGGGCAGTTTATCGCCGTATTATCTTGCTGCCCTATGCGATTGCACCGGTTGCATCCGGTACAATATTTGCATTCATGTTTAATGCCAATGTGGGGCCGGTCGCACATTTTTTACATGAGCTCGGCCTGCCGTGGAATCCGGCATTGCGCCCGATGGATGCGCAAATTCTGGTCGTGCTGGCCGCTGTTTGGAACCATCTTTGCTATGATTATATTTTTCTGGTCGCAGCAATATTATCTGTGCCGACCTCTTTAATGGAGGCCGCAGCGCTTGATGGTGCGCGCCCTCTGCGCAGATTTTTCACAGTAACCTTGCCGCTGATTATGCCGACCTTTTTCTTCCTGATGATTATGAACCTGATTTACGGCTTGTTTGAAACTTTTGCTCTCATTGACACAATGACGCGCGGCGGGCCTGCGGCTGCAACCAGTACACTTGTTTATAAGGTTTATCAGGATGGTTTCGTGCAGCTTGATCTGGGCACTTCGGCAGCGCAATCAGTGGTGCTGATGGGAATTGCCATTCTTTTCACGGTTCTTCAGTTCCGCGCGGTTGAACGCCGCGTCAATTACGGGGTGTGATCATGGTTGAACGCTCGCCTGTATTGACCTTCTTTTGCCATGCAATTTTGCTGATTGGTGCTGTGATTGTTTGCCTGCCACTTTACATGGCTTTTGTCGCCGGATCACTGGATTTTGCCAGATTGCAAAAAATGCCGTTTCCATTGCTGCCGGAAGGTGAATTCTGGAACAATATGGTGGCCGCATGGACAGTGGTTGATTTTTCACAGCTCTATATCAACTCGATCATCACCACGACATTGATTGTGGTTGGCAAGGTAACGGTTTCATTGATGGCAGCTTTTGCCATCACCTATTTCCGCTTTCCTTTTCGCATGACGATGTTCTGGATCATCTTCATTTCGCTGATGTTACCGATTGAGGCGCGGATTATCCCGACCTATGAGGCCCTTGCCGATGTGGGCGGGCCTTTGCGTGATTTTTTCCGTGTCACCGGTATCAGCTGGTTGGTGCAAATGGCCACTGGCTACCGGCTGGAGCTTGGGCTGCAATGGAATTTCATCAACAGTTATAGTGGGCTCATTCTGCCTCTGATTGCATCAGCTTCAGCCACTTTTCTGTTCCGTCAGTTTTTTCTGACTGTGCCGGATGAATTGCTGGAGGCTGCAAAAATCGACAATGCAGGGCCGTTTAAATTCTTCATTGATATTCTGCTGCCGCTGTCGGTCACGAATATTACGGCATTGGTGGTGCTGCTTTTTATCGGCAACTGGAACCAATATTTGTGGCCGCTTTTATTTACCACCACGCCGGACATGAAAACCGTTGTGTTGGGCTTACGAAGCCTTGTGCCCGGGCCTGATGAACCACCGGCATGGAACATCGCTATGGCTGCTTCTTTCTTTGTCATGCTGCCGCCGACGCTTGTCGTTATCTTTTTGCAGCGCTGGCTCACCAAGGGCGTGACGGATGTTGGCAAATAATCTCTTCTCACAGGAAAACAAAAAATGACCTTTATTATCGGCCATCGCGGCGCCCGTAATCTCTGGGCAGAAAATTCTCTGACCGGATTTCGCAATCTCCTCGACCTGAATGTCGAAGGTGTAGAATTTGATGTGCATCTCACCAATGATGGTGAATTGCTGGTGATGCATGATGCTTTGCTGGATCGCACTGCCGAAGCCCAAGGGCCGGTCAGTGAGTTGCCTGCCGGAGCGCATCGCCAGATCCGCTTAAAAAACAGTTCTGACATTATTCCGACATTGGATGAAGTGCTGGCAATCTATGCTGGCACAAAGCTTGAACTGCATATTGAACTGAAAAAAGATGCCAATGGACAAGCCTATAAAGGCTTAGAAGCACTGGCGGCTGCTGCCATTGACAAATTTGGGCTGGCAGATCGTGCGTATCTGACCAGCTTTTCCGTCGATGTGCTGAAAACCATTCGTGCCACAGCCCCGCATATTCGCACATTAAATTCTTATCATATGCCGGATGCTGAAGCAGAAGGCGTGGTGGAAGGTTTAAAGGCACGCCTTGCCGTTGCTGAGATTGTGGCGGTTGAAAAACATCTGCTTGGCACCCATTGGGATGAAATCATTGCAAATGCGCCTTTATCGCGTCTTGGCGCATGGGTGCCTAATGAACGTGCTGACCTTGAAAAATGGATGAATTGTGGGTTACGCCAGATAACAACAGACAATCCAGACACGGCACTTACCGTCAGAGGCTCCGGCACAACACTATGATGCATAAACCTGAACTTGTTATTTTTGATTGTGATGGTGTTTTGATCGACAGCGAGATTTTGTCGAGCCGCACTCTGTCTGAAGCGCTCCGTCGTGCCAATGTGGATTTGTCACCGATGGATGTGCATTTGCATTTTACCGGAAAATCAGAACGCGACATCCGTCGTATCTGTGAAGATGATTATGGGCTGACCGATACGGATGCCGTATTTTCATCATGGCATGAAACGCTTTATCAAGCCTTTGCCGTTGATTTAATGCCAATGGCCGGTATGGCCGATTTGGTGCGCTCATTGCGGGTCAAAAAATCAGTCGCTTCAAACAGCCGTAACGAGCGGCTTTTATTAAGCTTGGGCAGAACGGTTTTATGGGAAAATCTGGCGCCTCATGTTTATGGGGCTGACAGTGTGAAAAACCCAAAACCGGCGCCGGATTTATTGCTGCATTGCGCTGTACAACATAAGGCAAAGCCAGAAGCGAGCATTATGATTGATGATAGTCCGCATGGCATTAGCGCGGCAGTTGCTGCCGGTATGCTGCCGGTCGGTTTTATTGATCTTAATGATCCGCGTCCGAACCGTGACACAATTTTACGCGATGCAGGCGCTAAACATATTGCCAAAGGTGCAGGTGAATTGGCTGTAATCTTAAACACGCTTGGTTGCGTGTTTGATGAGACGAGATATCAGCATGGCTAGTATTGCTCTTCAAAATATACGCAAAACCTATGCCGGTGATGTCACTGCTATTCATGATTTAAACCTGACGATTGAAGACAGTGAATTGCTGGTTCTGGTCGGGCCTTCCGGTTGTGGCAAATCCACTTTATTGCGGATGATTGCTGGCCTGGAAAGCATTTCCGGCGGCACTATCAGCATTGATGAAGTGATTGTGAATGACAAGGAACCGGCAGAGCGTGACATCGCCATGGTGTTTCAAAATTATGCGCTTTATCCGCATATGACGGTGCGCCAGAACCTTGAATATGGCTTGAAAAACCGTGGCACACCACGCACTGAAATTGATCGCAGAATTAACAATGCGGCGCAAACTCTGGAAATTTCAGCCTTTTTAGATCGCAAGCCGCGGCAGCTTTCAGGTGGTCAACGTCAGCGCGTGGCAATGGGACGTGCCATTGTGCGCGAGCCTAAAGCCTTCTTGTTTGATGAGCCGCTTTCCAATCTGGATGCGAAATTACGTGGTCAGATGCGCATAGAAATCCGCCGTTTGCAGCGTGCGCTTAAAACAACAAGCGTCTATGTCACCCATGATCAGCTGGAGGCAATGACTTTGGCTGATCGTCTGGTGGTGATGAATGGCGGACATATTGAACAGGTCGGCAAGCCGATTGAGCTTTATGACCGGCCAGCGACACTTTTCGTGGCTGGTTTTATCGGTTCGCCACCAATGAATTTGATGCCTGTCACACAAGTCGCACCACTTGCAGGGGTTAACTTACCTGCAAACTTATCAAAACAGGTTGATATCATCGGCTTTCGTCCGGATCAGATTGCTATGTCTGATGGCACGCAAACAAGTGATGCGGTGCAACTGTCCGGTATGGTGGAGCTCATTGAGCAAGTCGGTGGCGAAAGCCATGTCTATGTCCGTATTGAAGGGCTTGATAAACCCTTGGTGACGGTATTGCAGGGCAGGCCGGCTTTAAACGAAGGCAATATACTGCGTTTTAAAGTGCCATATGCCAATCTGCATTACTTCAATAAGCAAAGTGGTTGCCGGATTGATTAAAAGTAAATAATTGAGTTACCAAAACCTTTATCTTAAATATAGGTGATATGATTTATAAAAATGGGCTACCGGCATTAAATAGTGCCGGTCAGCTTATAAAATCTTTATTATAATTCAATTAAATCCAGCCCAGAGCAAGTGCCGCTTTCAGTGCCTCGCTGCGTTTGCGGCAACCCATTTTGCGATAAAGATTGCTTAAATGGAACTTAACCGTCACTTCAGAAATGCTCAATGTATGTGCGATGCGTTTGTTGGACATGCCGGAACCCAGAAGCTGCAACATTTGTATCTCGCGTTGTGACAGCCCGCCTTGAATAGCGCGTGCTTGCGGAGAGTCGATGGCTTTGGTCAGGACGGTCAGCGCTGTCTGTGCTTCGGGCGATGTTTCAATGAAACTGCGGATACGTTTTTCTTTTAAAAGCGGCGATAAAAAAATCCGCTCTTCAGACAGAACGCCGTAGCAGCCAAGGCGCTTGGTTGTTTGCAAGGTTGAAAGCAGACCGGCGCGCGCTGCCGCTATATCGCCACGCCGGAAGGCAGCAAAACTCAGCCATAATTGCAAAGCCACTTTTTCGCGGTTCGTCACTTTAGGATTAACCAGCAAAGCATCCAGCTGTTTGGGCAGATAAGAGCGCGGTGTCCATTGATGCACCGCATCCCGCAACCATGTCATAGCAAATGAAATTTCATCGCGGCGACTAATGCGGCTTAATTCATCAATCGCACTTTCCACACCGGTTCGCCCCATCGGCATACGCACGGCTGCCAGCGTCAATGCTGCATCCTGCCAGCGATTGGCATTTTGATAAGCAATTGCAGTGCGGATTTCCATCATCGCGTTAAATTGCAAACCTTCCGACAAATGGATCCATAAGTGATCCAGAAAGCCAGGGCGGATGGCAACCGGAAAATTATCAGCCAATATCTGGGACGCATAATGCAGAGCAAATTGCATCAGGCTTGGCCAGATTTCTGCAGCTGCAAAAGCTTCAAACTCATTATTGACGAATTCAAGCAGATCACGCGGACGCCCCGTTTCATAAGCAAGGCATGCTTCTGCAAGCCGTAACATGCGAAACTCTTGGGGAGCTGGATGTGTAAACTGTTCTAATCGATTTCTGGCTTCAGTGGCAGCTTGTCGTGCAAGCAGTGCATCGCCATTCATCAAACGTAAGACAATCTGGTGCAAATGAATGAAAAAATCGAGGAGCGGACGGTCACCACTGCGCTTCAGATACATCAATGCGCGTGCAGCAGCGGCTTCCGCCTCACGAAAATTACGGCGGCGAACTTCAAATTCAAGAATAGAATTATAATAACCAGCCCAACGGCCATATGCCCGCATTGGGTAGTCAGCCATGAACTCCCCAAGCCCTGCAATCATTGTATCGCTAGGGGTCAAGTCTTCCGAAATCATAAATGTGAGTCGGAAAGTTTTAGCGGTAAAAGAATAGCGTGATTTAGCATTCAGCACTTTGAGAGGGTCAAGGTAATCTGAGCCCATATAGCGCATCAAAAGGTGGCGTACGCGTTGCAATTCCCCTTGTTTTAGCAAAGTACGCGCAACGGCAAAAAGGACTGTTTCATCTTCTGCCAGCATCTGCGTGGAAAAACGCATGATGATGTCCTGAAAAACCTCTAAATCAGAGTCATATATCAGCTCACGCCCTTGTGCGCGTTTCAAAATTTGTGCGGCTTGATGTTCGTGATGATGGTCTAGTAGCAAACGCATGGCGGCCAGTGGTTGTCCGGCATCTTCCCATGCCTTGGCAGCTTCAAACAGGGCTTCTTCACTATTGAAATCATTGAGCTTATTTTGAACGGCGCGTTTTAAAAGCGCACGTAAAAACTTATGTTTCTTCAAATTTTTCATCAAGGCGGGCGGCAATAAAGAATGCCAGTAAGCGCGACTTTCGGCGCTTGGATTATCCAGCCAGATGGAAAGCTCGACAATCTCGCCGGCGCGAAATTGCGCTAAAAAAACCTGCTCCAAATAATCAATGCAAAGCTGTTCGTTTGGTTCTTTTGCCAGCACTAAGAACGCAGGCCAATTGGCAAATTCCTGCGAAATCAGATGTCGCTGCTGTGGCTCAAGCGATTCTAATTCGCTTGGTTTGAAACTGAGTTTATCGGCATCATAAATCGAAACGCCATAATGCAGCCCATGACGGGCTATCCCTTTGATGTGCTGATCGGGGCGACATGCGATAAAAAGCACCGTATTTTCATTCAGCAGATGCGCCGGAATATGCGGTGCTTGTAAGCCTGCAGGCACATCCCATAACAGGCGATTATCTTCAAAATGGCGCTTATCGGGCTGCGGAAGGGTGCAGATGGAAGCGCCTAAATCCTCCCCTAAAAGCTTCAATAAAACCGTTTTTCCGGCACCACTCGGGGCGTGCAGATAGACGGTTTTTGCAGCCTCTTGTGCAAGGCGTTTGCGCAGCAATAAACGGGGGAGAAGCTCTGATGTCATGCGCAAAAGCATAAAGTGCTTTTTATAAAATACCTATACCATTTTTCAAAAAAACTATACTTTTCTGCGGTTGCGCGTCGGGCAACATGCGCAGAAGCTTGGTGCCTGAAATGATGATGCAGAGGAGGAGGCGCCAATGCAGCAACACCCTTTAGTCGCTATTGTGACGAGATTAGGCACTTTCATTCTGGTGATGATTGCCTTGTCGGTCATGATTTTTGTACTGGCACGCGTTGTGCCGGGCGACCCTGCGCGTATGGCTCTGGGCCCTGCCGCAACACCTGAACAAGTTGACGCTCTGCGTTTGTCCATGGGGCTCGATCAGCCGCTGGTCGTGCAATATTTTGATTATATCCGCAAAGCTCTGCACGGGGATTTAGGCATGTCGCTGGTTTCACAGCGTCCTGTCACAACCGATCTGGCAAGCACTGTTCCGGCAACGGTTGAGCTGGTGCTGGTCTCGGTTATTTTCATGTTTCTCGTGGCAATCCCGTTAGGCGTTATCACTACGCATTACCGTGATCGTGCTTTTGACCATATCGGCCGTGTGCTTTCGCTCACCGGTGTGATTATTCCAAGCTTTTTGTTTGCGATCACGCTGCAATTGCTGGCTGCGCGCTATTTGAACAATTGGCCGATTATTGGCCGTATTGATCATAATCTCGGCTGGACAGGCGGCCCTACCGGCTTTTTGATTGTTGATGGTTTGCTGGCAGGTCGTTTTGATGTGGTGGCAAGTGCGTTTCAGCATCTGGCATTGCCGGCATTTGCCCTTTCAATGGCAGGGATTGGCCAGATAACGCGCATCACCCGCTCATCGATGATTGAAAATCAGCGCAAAGATCATGTGCTGACTTTGCAAAGCTTTGGTGTGCCGGAGCGGGTTATTATTTTCCGTTATTTGCTCAAGCTTTCATCCATTGCACCGTTGACCATTATGGGGCTCGAATTTGCCTCCCTTATCGGCAATGCTTTTGTGATTGAGATGATTTTTGCATGGGGCGGTTTTGCTTCTTATGGCCTGAATTCCATTTTGCAAAAAGATCTCAATGCCGTCACCGCTGTGGTGCTGGT
Organism: Pseudomonadota bacterium; assembly: GCA_023387715.1. GTDB lineage: Bacteria > Pseudomonadota > Alphaproteobacteria > Rhizobiales > Rhizobiaceae > Paenochrobactrum > Paenochrobactrum glaciei. Next base: position 11,953 of record JAEWHQ010000195.1, read on the forward strand.
GGCTGGGCTGTTCTTTATCATTGCCAATCTGATCGTGGATATTCTGATTTCAATCATTGATCCGCGCCTGCGTCATAAGGAGGCTCGCTGATGGCTGAAGTCAAAATGCTTGATGCCAATGATCGGGCTTTAAGTTCCGGCTATATGATGTGGTATCGTTTCAGCCGCAATCCGGCGGCGGTTATCGGCACACTCATTCTGCTGTCCGTCGTATTCTTGGCAGTGTTTGCGCCATTAATAACGCCTTACCCTAAGCATATTGGTGCGGTGGTGGATTTCCGTGCGCGTCATTTGCCTCCCGATCTGAACCATTGGTTTGGTACAGATAAAGCAGGCCGTGATATCTTTACACGTACGATTTTCGGGCTTCGTATTTCCTTGCTGCTGGTTATAGGTGTGCTTGGTATTTCTGTGCCTGTTGGTGCGGTGCTGGGTCTGGTTGCAGGTTATTTTGGTGGCTGGACAGAAAAATTCATCAGCGGTCTGACCAATGTCATGCTGGCAATGCCGCCGCTGGTGATGGCGCTGGCAGTTTCCAATCTGCTGGAACCGACTTTGATGAATGCGATGATTGCCATTACTTTGTTGTGGTGGACATGGCACGCACGTCTGATCTATGCGGTTTCAAAATCGGTAGCATCTGAAGATTATATCGAGGCTGCACGTCTTGCCGGTGCTGGCCCGCTGCATATTCTCTTCCGTGAAATTTTGCCCAATTGTGTGTCGGTTATCTCGGTCAAAACCACGCTGGATGCGGCTTTTGTCATCCTTTTTGGTGCCACACTCAGCTTCCTTGGTTTCGGGGTCAAACCGCCAATCCCTGATTTGGGTTCGATGGTTGCTGATGGCCGTCAATTTATGCCGGATTTCTGGTGGGAAGTTTTATGCCCGGGATTTGCCGTTCTTTATGTAACGCTTGGCTTCAACCTGTTGGGTGACGGTCTGCGCGATATGTTTGATGTGGAGAATTGAGCTTTGACAGAACCACTTCTTAAAGTCGAAGGCCTCAATGTTACCTTCACCACTTATGGCCGCAGTCGACAGGTTTTGCGCAATGTCAGCTTTACTGTTGGGGCGGGCGAACGCGTCGCTCTTATCGGTGAAACAGGTTCGGGCAAGTCCGTTACCGCGAAAGCCATTATCGGCACTTTGCCGAAGAATGCGCGTATTACGTCAGGCGCAATTCATGTGGAAGGGCGTGATGTTTTCGCGATGAACCGCAATGAGCGTGAGGCGCTTAAAGGTTCGGCTTTTTCGCTGATTATGCAGGATCCGCTTTCTTCGTTTAATCCGGTTTTTCGCATCGGCACACATCTGGATGATGTGATGCGCTTTGCGGATAAACGCAACGGCATTAAATCATCGAAGAAAGAGCGCCGCGAACGTATTGCGGCCGTGCTGAAACGGGTGCAATTGGCTGATACCGAGCGCATAATGAATGCTTATCCCTCTGAACTTTCCGGCGGTATGCGCCAGCGTGTGCTGATTGGTCTGGCTCTGTTGCATCAGCCGAAACTACTGATTGCCGATGAGCCGGGCACGGCACTGGATGTGACGACGCAGGATGAAATCCTTAATCTGATCAACCAGCTGGTTGCTGAAGAAAATATGGCATTGCTGATGATTACCCATAATCTCGGTGTGGTGCGTAAAGTCGCCGACCGTGTGGTGGTAATGCATCACGGCGATATTGTCGAAACGGGTCAATGCAACGATATTCTGCTTAACCCGCGTGAGGACTATACGCGCTCGCTTTTAGATGCCGTGCCACCGCTTTATGGTGACAAGGTTACAACGATTGCGCAGGCAACGGGCAAGCCGATTATCACTATCGACAAGCTCAATAAAATTTACGGGCGCCGCGCTGGTTATCATGCAGTGCGTGATGTCAGCCTCACCCTTAAAGAGAGCGAAATTTACGGCCTTGCCGGTGAATCTGGCTCGGGCAAAACCACTGTTGCCCGTATCATCATGGGGTTGTCACAGCCAACGACCGGCGATGTCACCATTCATGCGCCAAAGCCTGAACGTGGCAAAAGACTGACCCAGATTGTCTATCAAAATCCGGGCACATCTTTGAACCCGAAACGTACTGTGCGCCAGACGCTGACCCTGCCATTGAAATCCATTGGCATGGATAAAATGCGGCTTGAGGCACGGCTGGAAGAGCTGATGCAGCTTGTTCGTCTGCCGCAATCTTACTTGGCCAAATATCCGCATGAATTGTCGGGTGGCCAGAAGCAGCGCGTGGCGATTGCGCGTGCACTGGCTGCTGAACCGAAAATTCTGATTTTGGATGAGCCGACGGCAGCGCTTGATGTGTCGGTGCAAAAGACGGTTATCGACCTGCTTTTGCAGCTTCGTGAGGAGCTGGGGCTTACCTATCTGATGATCTCGCATGATCTGTCTTTGATGCGCAATTTCTGCTCACGCATTGCCATCATGCTGCGGGGTGAACTCGTGGAGGAGGGGGCAACGGCTGAGGTCTTTAGCCAGCACCAACACCCTTATACCCGCGCACTGATTGCCGCCATTCCGGTGGTGACAGACGCGGAAGAGAGCCTGAAACCAACTGTGACCGAGGAAGAGCGCATGCAATTCCTTGTAAAAACAACCGATTGATTGGAAGAGGAAGCTAGCGTGTATCGCGTTGGAATCGATGTTGGCGGCACCAATACGGATGCTGTCGTTTTACAGGATAATAAGGTTCTGGCAGGGGTGAAGGCCTCTACCACGAAAGATGTAACCTCGGGTGTTATTCAGGCGCTGGAAAAAGTAATTGAAGCTTCCGGCATTGATCGCAGCCGTATCGGCGCGGTGATGATCGGAACCACGCATTTCACCAATGCGGTGATTGAGCGCCGCCATATGGATGAAGTGGCCGCCATCCGCTTAGGTTTGCCATCCGGTGCGGGTCTGCCGCCAATGGTGGATTGGCCGGATGATTTGCGCGAGATTGTTGGCAATCATGCCTATCAGGTGAAGGGTGGCTATGAGTTTGACGGCCGTGAAATTTCGCCGCTTGATGAAGATGCGATCATCCGCATTGCCGGTGAAATACGTGCCAAAGGCCTGAAAGCGGCTGCCGTAACCGGTGTTTTCAGTGGTATCAATGACACGATGGAAGTTCGCGCCAAAGAAATCTTGCAGGAACATTGCCCGGGGTTGCCGGTTGTGATGTCCAAAGATATTGGCCGTCATGGTTTGCTGGCGCGTGAAAGTGCGGCGATTATGAATGCAAGCCTGTTGTCACTGGCTGATCACACCGTGGAAGCTTTCGGCAAAGCTTTGCGCAGCGCCGGTATTAATCGCCCGTTCTATATTACCCAAAATGACGGCACCTTGATGGCTGCAGATGTGGTGCGGGCATTTCCGGTTCTGACCTTTGCTTCGGGGCCAACCAACTCCATGCGCGGTGCTGCATTCCTCACCGGTCTTAAAGATGCGGTTGTGGTGGATATTGGCGGCACGACAACCGATGTTGGTTCGCTTTCGCACGGCTTTCCGCGTCAGGCTTCCACAACCGTTGATATCGGTGGTGTGCGCACCAATTTCCGTATGCCGGATGTGTTTTCTATTGGTCTTGGCGGCGGCTCTCTGGTGGTCGAAAAAGAAGATATAGTTACGGTTGGCCCTAAATCTGTCGGCTACCGCGTGGCGGAAGAAGCTTTGTGCTTTGGCGGCTCGACATTGACAGCAACCGACATAGCGGTTGCAACCGGCAAAACTGATATTGGCGATGTTTCATTGGTGAAAAAGCTTGATGCAACACTGATCGACAAAGCATCAAAAAAAATCGACCAGATGCTGGAAGCCTGTGTTGAACGCAGCCGCATCTCATCAGCGCCTGTGCCGGTGATTGCCGTTGGTGGTGGTTCAATTTTGATGCCGGAAAAGGTTGGCGAACTGAATGTGATCCGTCCGGAAAACTTCTCGGTTGCCAATGCTGTTGGTGCTGCCATTGCCCAGATCAGTGGTGAAACCGACCGTATTTTCACCCTCATTGAAGGCCGCACCCGTGAAAGCTCATTGGCGGAAGCTGAAGCTGAAGCACGCGAAAAGGCAATTGCTGCCGGTGCATTAGCTGAAACTTTGGAAGTGATTGAACGTGAAGATATGCCGCTTGCCTATCTGCCGGGCAATGCCACCCGCATTCACGTGAAAGTTGTTGGAGAGATGGGAAGCTATGATGCCTGAGGCTCGCAAATTGAAATATGATGAAGCAGATTTACGCGTTCTGACGCGCGAGGATCTCGACGCACTGGAAATCGGTTCGGGCATTTTAGGCACTGGCGGCGGTGGCAATCCTTATCAGGGCAAATTGCTTGCACTTGAAGCCATGAAGGAAGGCTATGAGCTGAAAATTCTGGCAACTGATAAAATCGAACCGGATGCCCTCTGCATGTCGATCGGTGGTATTGGTGCGCCGGTTGTCGGTGTTGAGCGCCTGCGTGAAGGACGCGAAGGCGTGCGTTGTCTGCGTGCAATGGAAGAGCTGATCCGCACCTCTATTGATGCTGTTGTCTGTGAAGAAATCGGTGGCGCTAACTCGATGAACCCGCTTGTCACAGCGGCACTTGGTGGTTTACCAATCCTTGATTGTGACGGCATGGGACGTGCATTTCCTGAAATGCAAATGACCACTTTCTCGATCTATGGTCATAGTTCAACACCATCCGTTATGTGTGACTTGCACGGCAATTCGGTGATTTTCAGCCATGCTGCATCAGAAGTCTGGCACGAGCGGATGGCGCGCGCCTGTGTTGTGGCACAAGGTGGTGGCGCAATGCTGGCAACAGCACCAATGCAGGCACATTACGTGCATCAATATGCTATTCCGAAAAGCTACACCAAGGCAATTGCTTTGGGTGAGGCGGTTATCAAAGCTCGTAAATTGCAGGAAGACCCGATTGCTGCCATTTGTGCGCTTGAAGGCGGCCGTCGCATTTTCAACGGCAAAATTACCGATCTGAAGCGTCATTTGCGTGGTGGTTTTGCGGTGGGTGATATTGCACTTGCCGGTTTTGATGAATGGAGCGGTGAAACGGCTGATGTTGCCATTCAGAACGAGTTCCTGATTTTCCGCCGCGAGGGCAAAGTGGAAGTCTGCGTACCGGATCTGATTGTGCTCCTGGATGTTGATACCGGTTATCCGATCACCACGGAAATGCTGCGTTACGGCCAGCGTGTCGCTGTTGTCGCCATTCCTTGCCATGATCTGCTGCGCACGGAGCGTGCTTTGGAAGTGGTCGGCCCTTCAGCCTTTGGCTATCCGGAAATTCATTTTTCGCCGATGGCTGCCTTCAACCCGAAAGCTGATTAACAAAAAGCGGGACAACCCACCTCATAGAGGAGGAATTTTTATGAAAAATACGATCCGCAAATCACGCCTTGCAGCGCTTTTCTTAAGCGCTGCCATTGCAGTGCCGACTTTAATGGCGCCCAGCCTGATGCCGGAAGCATCAGCCGCCGATAAAGTGTCGATCGCTGTTAATACTATGCAGATTTTCAGCTCGCTCGATCCGGCTAAAGTCACCGATTATACCGGCTATATGGCGGTGGTGAATATGTATGACGGCCTGACCACAGTCAGCCCGTCCGGTGAAATTGTCCCGCATCTCGCTAAATCATGGGATGTGTCGGAAGATGGTCTGACCTATACATTTCATTTGCGCGATGATGTGAAGTTTCAGGACGGCACACCGGTTAAAGCATCCGACATTGCCTGGTCAGTTCAGCGCTTGGTTGGCATCAACAAAGGCCCGTCCAATCTGATCGTTGATCTGCTGAAGCCAGAAAACATCACGGCACCGGATGATCATACAGTTGTTTTCAAACTTGATCGCCAGTTCTCGCCATTTATGGCGGTAACACCAATTATGGTGGCACTGAATGAAAAGCTCATCAGGGCCAATGCGGCAAGCGATGACAAATGGGGCGAAGCCTATGTCGGTGAACATTCTGCCGGTTCAGGCCCTTATTCACTGGTCAGCTATAACCGTTCGGCAGATATGGTTATCACCCGCAATCCGGATTATTTCCTTGGCTGGAACAAGGGCACACCGATTGATCAGGTACGTTTTGTCCAGACCAGCGACGATGCAACCGTTAAAGCTTTGGCTGAAAAGGGCGAGCTTGGCCTGACATCACATGGTCTTGGCAATGAAACATATGAATCCATTGCCCGTATGCCAGGTTACAAGCTGTTGCAGACCCGCACAGCCGGTGGTTTCATCATCAAACTGAATACCCAGACCTACCCAACCGATGATGTTCATGTCCGTCGCGCAATTGCCTATGCCACGGATTACCAGACCATTCATGAAATCATCTATCCGGGTTTTGATATGCAGGGGCCATTGTCCCAGACATTCAAAGATGCGCATAATGATGCGATTGAACCGGGTGTCTTCGACCTTGAAAAAGCAAAAGAAGAACTGGCAAAATCCAAATATGCCGGTCAGGAAATCAAGCTCGTTAACAGCTATGTTGCTTCCCTTGCTTTTGAAGCAGAAGTGGCACTGATGATGCAGGCCAATCTTGAACAGATCGGCATCACGCTTGATATTAAGCCGGAGCCATGGAACCGTATTGTTGAATTGTCGTCAAAGCCGGAAACGACACCAGCTTCCACGCAGGTGAATATGTCACCGACCTATCCGTCACCGGATGCGATGTTCTACAACCAGTTCCATTCCAAAGCATCCGGCACATGGATGTCGATGGAATGGCTGCAAAATGCAGAAGTTGACGGCTTAATCGACAAGGCACGAGCCACAACGGATGTTGCCGAGCAAAATGCAATTTATAAAGAATTGCAGCAGAAAATCGTCGATTTACAGCCGGATGTCTGGGCTGTGGCACCAAACCGTCGTTTGGGTGCAAGCAAATGTCTGCAAGGCTATCAGTTCATTCCGATGCAGAGCTGGGATTTGAACTTCTCCAATTTCCATTGGGACTGCACCAAAGACTAAGCGACTTTGATCAGGCAGGCTCCGTTTACACGGAGCCTGTTTTTTCGCATGAAAACAGGTGAACTATGCTGCAAGACTTTGCTTTGGAAGATATTGAGCCGCTGGCAACAGGCGCATGGATTTTAGGCACAGGTGGCGGTGGGAACCCTTATCTCTCAACGCTAAATTTGCGCCGCCTCTATGAGCAAGGCAAACGCGTTCAGATTATGGATCCGATGGATCTTGATGATGACGATATAGTGGCCGTTGTTTCCAAAATGGGTGCACCACTGGTGGGACAGGAGCGCTTGGGCGATCCGGCACATCTGGCGCGCGCCGTTGAGGTGATGGAAGATTATTTGGGCAAGAAATTTCGCGCTGTCATGAGCGTTGAAATTGGTGGTTCGAATGCTTTGTCATCCTTTTTGACCGGTGCGATGCTTGATCGTCCTGTTGTCAATGCCGATGCGATGGGGCGTGCTTATCCGGAAGCGCAAATGACCTCATTTGCGATTGGCAATTTGCCAATGTATCCGCTTTCATTGGTGGATGTGCGTGACAATGAAGTGATTGTAACCAAAGCCGCATCATGGAAATGGATGGAGCGGGTTTCACGCGCTGTCTGTACGGAAGTAGGCTCAACCGCAGCCACCTGCAAAGCCCCGCGTACCGGGCGCGAGGTGAAAGAATGGGGCATCCATTATACGGTTACCAAAGCTACCGAGCTTGGCCGTGCCGTTATCAATGCCCGTGCCCGTCATGATGATCCGGTTCAGGCCGTGCTTGATCATGAAAGTGGAAAATTACTGTTTAAAGGCAAGGTCGTTGATGTTGCCCGCGAAACAACAGGTGGCTTTCTCCGTGGCCGCACCCTCATTGAAGGCATTGATGGGGATAAAGGCTCGGTGATGGAGTTAACCTTCCAGAACGAATGGGCAGTTGCTTTTAAAGATAAAGAAGCAGTGGCAATGACGCCGGATTTGCTTTGTTTGCTTGATACCATGTCTGGCAGTGCGATTGGCACAGAGTCTGTGCGTTATGGCCAGCGTGTAAGCGTGATTGCATTACCTGCGCCAGAGCTTTTAACTTCACCTGCGGGTATTGCGGCTGTTGGCCCGCGCGCCTTTGGCTATGATCTGGATTTTAAGTCCGTTTTTGCATGAAAATACCCCTCTGCCATCATGGATGGCGGAGGGTATAATTCCTACGTGCTATATCTTGCATTAAATACTCATGTTTATTAAAAGCCATATAGTTTGAAAATAGCAGCTGATAGGGCTGCGGTGGAAATCTGTGGCATTATGATGTGGGATATCGCTTCTTTGTTTCGAAGCTATAGTGGCGATCTGCAACGTTTTTTACAGCGTCGCGGCTCAACCCATGATGTTGCCTGCGATCTGACACAAGAAGCATTTTTACGGCTGATAACTTCACAAAAGAAGGATGTGCCATCAGCCCCGCTTCAAAACCACAAAGCTTATCTCTACCGTATTGCAGCCAATTTACAGATTGATTATGCGCGTCATTTAAAAACCATGCCGCTTACGGCTTATGACAGTCTTTTAAGTGAAACGCTGGCAGATCATGCACCACTGGCTGATGATATTCTCATATTTAATCAGACCATGCGACTTGTTGAGCAAGCTTTGGCAGAAGTACCCGACGCTGTGCGTCAGATTTATTTTTTACGGCTTGATGGTTTCACTTTCGCAGAAATTTCCGCTCAATTGGAAATCCCTTTGCAGACCGCTTATAGCCAATGGGGTCGTGTGATGATGCATCTGCAATATCGTTTGCAAAGCTCACATCGTTTCCCCAAAGGGCGCAAACCATGAAAGCCGGTGGTTTTAACGATCAGAGCTGGAGCAGTGAGGCTGAGCAAGCCATTGATCCGCTGATGCAGGAGGCCATTCACTGGCTCTCGAAATTAAGTGACGGGCAGGCGGATGAAACGACATTGGCCGCACATCAAAACTGGCTTGCAATCAGCGCAGAACATGAACTTACCTATGCTGAGGCTGTCAGAATGTGGGGTAATCTTGCCCATTTAAACATATTGCAGCAGCATCAGAAAAAGACTGCAAAACTGAACCGCAGGCGTTTCGGACAATTGGCGCTTTTTGCCGTTTTGGGTGGCGGGGCTGCTTATAGCTGGATGAAAGTCAATGATTATGACTATGTCACGGCTGCCGGTGAAATACGTCTGATTGATTTGCCCGATGGTTCGCAAATTCAAATGGCAGGTGAAACGGCTGTTTCCGTTCAATTTACACCGGAAGTGCGCCAAATTACCCTTCACCATGGTGAAGCCTATTTTACTGTTGCCCGTCATGCTTTGGAATTTGTTGTCGAGGCAGCATACGCACATATTACCGCACTTGGAACACAGTTTAACGTCAGGCTGTTAAAAGAACAGGCGATCGTCATGGTCACTGAACATGCGGTGCGTGTTGACTATGCCCGTCACTCAGCAACAGTCTCCGAGGGCGAAAAACTGCATTATGCGGCCAATGCCATCAGTGTGCCAGAAAAGGCAGATAGTGAGACGGAGCTGGCATGGCGCAGTGGAAAACTGATCTTCATTGCGCGGCCATTTTCAGAAGTTTTACAAGAACTTAATCGCTGGAGCCCCGAGCGGTTGCGTTTAATGGATGGGCGCTTGGCAAACCGACCTGTAACATTGATCATCAACATCAGCGATATCGGGGATATTGTGCCGCAATTATCGCAGGCTTTGCCGATCAGTACGCAATATGTGCCGTTTTTAGGTACGATGATTTATAGTTCCTGAGCAGCATTTAAAAATATTTTAAATATATGACTCTTTTTATCATAAAAATCGATGGCCGTTCCGTCTTGTATCCGAGACTGAGATTTTGACCTCCGGAGATATGAGATGCCTGCCCATAAACAATATCGTGCAGCCGTATATGTTGGCCAGCTGCATAATAGCATGATGGTAAAAGCACTATTGTGCTCGGTAGCATTTGTTGCATTGGCGCTCCATGCCAGCCCTGTAAAGGCGCAAGAGACACAAGTACGCTTGGTTCAGGCAAACAAGCTCACACAATTTTCGATTGCCGAGCAGCCACTGACATCCGCTATTGTTAAATTTGCGGCCCAAAGCGGCTTGAATATTATGGCTGATGGAACATTGCCATCGTTCATTCAGGCGCAAGCTGTACAGGGAAAAATGTCGGCTCATGAAGCTTTGACGCAAATGCTAAGCGGCACCGGTTATAGTTTCAAGCAAAATGGGGCGCGCTCTTTTACCTTGATCAGTCAGGCGGCCAGTAATCCGGAAAGTGACAATACAAGCGTACTGCAATTGGAAACAATCACCATCACAAAACCGGCTTCAACCATGAGCGGATTGGTGGGTGATCACGAGAGCGCTTATCGTACCACCGCAGCTGTTTCGAGCACTGACGGTGAAACTTTGCAGCAAAGAAATGCTGGCAATATTGATAATGCCTTGCGTTCTGCACCGGGCACTTTCACCCGCAAAGCAATGTCCGGCGCCGGTGTTGCCGTCAATATTCGCGGCATGGAAGGCTATGGCCGCGTCAATATGATGATTGATGGCGCGCGGCAAAACATCCGAGTGATGGGACATGGCGTGTCAGGTGGCTCGACCTTTATCGATACGGATTTGCTTGCTGGTATGGATATCGGTTGTGGTGCACTGAGCGGAGCCGCAGGCATTGGTGCTTTGGGCGGCGCTGCTAATTTTCGCACCATCGGTATTGATGATGTGATTTTACCGGGACATACGTACGGTGCAATGACAACCATTAAATATGGCAATAACGCCTATGACTGGTCAAAGCTTGTTGCCGGTGGCATGCGCATGGGTGGTGTTGGTATTATGGGTGCCTTCAACCGCCGTGACAGCGGCGCGCCGCTCTCTGGTGTTGATGAGAAGGGCAAACGCTTACACAATTATAATATGATTGAAGACCTGAAATCCGGTCTGGCAAAGCTGGAACTGGGTGACGGGCAAGATCATAAGCTGCTTTTGGGCGGCATTTGGTATGACAATGTTTCTGCCATCCGCGGTGAACCGCAAGACTACCGCAACCAAACCTATACGGCACGCTATAATTATACGCCTGATAGTGATCTGATTAACCTGAACGTCAATGCTTTTTATAATGATGCGCGGGTGCGCTTTGTTGAAGGCAATTACAAAGGTCAGTTTAATCGGGATAAAGGCAAAGGCATTGATATTACCAATAATAGCCAGTTTGCGCTCAGTGATGATATCGGCCTGAAGCTTACCACAGGTGGCGCCTATTATCATGATGATGTAACCACTGGTCAGTCATGGGGCACAGGTGGGCCCGGTGATGGCACGCAAGCTATCAGCAGCCTGTTTGCAGACGCGACTTTCTCCTATGGCATATTTGATTTGAAGACCGGTTTCCACTTCGATCATTTTCGTTTGAACGGCGATGTTGCTAAAAAAGTAAATGGCAATCTGATCACTGAAAATGTCAAACTAACGCAATCAAGCTTTAATCCGCGCGTCACCGTGGCAGTCAATCCGTTTGATGGCTTACAGTTCTATACCACTTATGCCAAAACTTTCCGGCCTCCAAGTGTGACCGAAACTTTCTTTCCGGGTGCCCATAGTGCAACGCCGTCCGATATTTCGCCCAATCCTGATCTGGAAGGCGAAACCAGCAAGGGCTGGGAATTCGGTCTTAACGTCATCGAAAAAAATCTGCTGACAGCCGATGACAAGTTGTTGCTGAAGGCCAATTATTTCAACAATAATGTTGAAAATTATATTACCTCCGGTGTGTTTTCGATGTCGAATATGCCAGGCTTGAAGTTTATCAATGCACCCCGAAAAACAAGGATCAACGGTTTTGAACTGGAAGCCAATTATGATAGCGGCTTCATCTTTGCCGGACTTGCTTATTCGAAAACAAAGACACAGCTGCCTTATGGTATGTGGTCGGGTGATTATGGGGTTGGTGCTATCAACAATCTGCCGGATTCAACCCTGACAGTCAGTGCCGGTTTCCGCGCTTTGGATGAGAAGCTGACAATTGGTGGTCAGATACGGCGTATCGGTAAGAGCAAAGCGTTAAAACCGCCATTTGGACCGGAGTTGGTTAATGTGGACAGCTATACGCTGGCGGATGTTTTTGCGTCTTATAAATATAATGAAAACGCAACATTCTTCGTCAATATCGAGAACCTGAGCAATGTGGCCTATAAGCCGGCACAATATATGGACACCCGCAAATTAGGGCGTGGCCGCACAGTTATCGGCGGAATGACACTACGGTTTTAAAGTTTTCAATTAAGGTAAAATGTCTGCGCTTTTTATTTAACGCGCAGACATTGACATAGGGATATTACTCATCGCCTACGGTCGGATTTGAATATTTTCTTCAATCCGTGCGAGTTCGAAATCATTGATGAGAATATCAAGCCGGATTTTCCATGTGCCTGCCAAAGGCAGCAGCACATCCGTGGCTTCCCAATTGCCATTTTCTGTTTTTACCGCTTTGCGGCGAAATGGTTCGATACCTGCATCCGGATTAGCAAAAACAAAAGTTACTTCCTGTGCTTCAAGGGCTGCAAAATCACCATCCATCAAAACAGCCGAGACGACGACAGAACCAGTGCGCCCCGGTGTGACAGCAACATCTGCCATGGCTTTATCCGTGTGGATATGCACAGTTGCAGGCTGTGCCGCAGCAATAGCGATAGAGCGCGGAGGAGGCGTAAAGCGCCAGCCTGAAGCAATACCAAAAATGACGAGAACTAACAGAGTTTCGACAATAATGGCACGTGCAAGTTTTTTACTCGCAGTACTATCATTCTTCATCACCGGTTCGGTGAGTTTCCAGCGATTATAGGCTGCCAATAAGAACAGCACAAACAGCACGGCCAATTTGGCAAGGAGCAGCTGTCCGTAAGCGGTTTCAAGTAAAGCTAAAGGTTGCTGAACCTGAATTACGGCCAATGTTACGCCCGCAATAATCAATACCAAAAGAGCGTAAGGAATAAAGCTTGAAAACCGACGCAAGCCATCATTTGTATCACTGTTATTGCTATAAAGCGCTGTGCCTAACGGGATGAGAGCGCCCACCCATAATGTAATGGTCAAAGCATGGAAAAAAACGGCAGGGCGGGTGAGCCATTGCGGCTCGGCAGCACTGGCGTGACCCGACAGAGCAAGTGCTCCGGCACCCGCAATCACTGCGATGAGTGATAAAAGTTTCGCGGTCTTTTTTCCCCTGATGCCAAGCGCAATGAAGGCTACAATAATGGCGAGCAGCAATACAATAACCGTTTGACCATAACTGGTACTATAAGCCGTTCCCCAAACGCTGAGATCAAAAAAGTCGGCAAATCCTACTCCAAGCGCGTCCAAGCCTTGCAGCCCCAGCGATAACGCGGTGATAACAAAACCTGCACTTAGGATAGCTTGCATGAACCGGCGTGCCGGTCGTTGAGCCGGCCACAACCAATAAACAGCAAACGCACCGCCGATACCGATAAAAAGCGTGATATAAATAATAAGCTTAGCAAGCCAGACAGCATTGCTGACTTTTAAATCACTGGTTTCAACTAGCTCTGACGGGGCAGCACTTGCCACTCCGATGGAAAAGATAACTGATCCACCAACCGGATGACCATCTGATGAAACCACACGCCATGTAAGCACATGAGTGCCATCATCCAGTTTGTCCGGTGCCACAATTTTCACCGTCTGGTCATGAAGCGCAAAGTCGGTCAATACACTGGCTGACCCGTCAGGCCGGATGAGTTTAAGGGTAAGGGGCGAGACAGGCTCGCTGAAAGATAAGCTAAAACTCTGCGGCGCTGTATCAACGACCGAGCCATCTGCAGGTTCGGTGCCGGTAAGAGAGGCATGCGCCGAAACCAGCGATGTTAACGCCAGCCAAAAGAACACGCTCAGTGTCCAAAACCGTCTAATTGAGTATAAAAAATTCATTCGGTGCATGAGTTCCTCTGTCCGGCATATAAGGTTGACCGGCGCTTAATGCGCCGGTCAGTTTTTTATTTTTTAGTGGCCGCCGGTCTTTTCCAGCAGCTTCAAACCCGGTGCTGGTAATTCCAGATCATCGGATGATTGACCATCGGCCGGAATTTCAATCCAACGTTCTGCCAGATCGCCTGCGCATTGTTGCACAACAGGGAAATAAACAATTTCACCTGCCTTCAAATCTGTCGTCAAATAAGCGCGCAAGACAAATTCATCATATTCGTCATCGCCGAGATTGCCGCCGCTCCAGATAACTTCTTTCACGCCTTCAGTGGTTGAAGTGCCGTAATAATCATAGCTTTTACCATATTCGCCACGGGTTTTTTCCAGTTCCCATCCGGCTTTCGGCATTGGCTTGACGGCAATAACGCCATCAGGAATTTTCACACGCACGACATTGGTCGGTTTACCTTCACAGCCATGCGGCACGCGCAACACAGCTTTATAAGTCGAGCCGACAGGCGCTTCATTTTTCTCAAGGCTAACATGGGCAAAGGCCGCTGAACTGCTGATAGCAGTGATCGCGGCAGCAAGGGTCAGTTTTTTAATCATGGCAAACTTCCATAGGGTTGAGACCTGTTTTATTCGGCAGATTTGTCGGCTCGTGCATGAAACTTCATGACAAAGCCGGATGGATGAGCGTTTTCGAAAGTGAAAATAAAAGGCAATCTGTAGCAAGCGTCTTGATAAAAGACGTGCAGCAATGACGCGTTCATCAGTCAATCAAATTGACTGGTAAAAATAAAAGGAGGAGAGCGGGGACTGCCCGGACTAGCTTCAATAAGCGAGCTATTGAGAATTAAATCTGCGCTTAGTTTAAAGCCAGAAATACGCGATAATAACGGATTACCAAGGGAGCGGCCGTCTGGGTGATCTACCAAAACGGGGGCAAACATGCTGCAGCTTATTGTGCAACAATCAGGGATCATACGCTGATCGGTTTGATCTGAAGAATTATCCGGTGTGATATTTGCGGTAATGCAGAGCGGGTTGCCGAATGCATCAAGCATCGGAGAGCTGGCGGCGTAACCGGAAGCCAATGCGCCTGTCAGGGACTGTAAAACGAGCAGGAAGGCTGCGATAAGCGCGATACCTTTTCCTCGTAATGTCAGCCATGATTTACGCACTGTTTTTCTTTTCACTTTTATTCAGCTTTGGCCGGATCGTTGAGATAAGCAATCAGATTGCTAAGGTCTTCCGGTTTTTTCAAACCTGCAAATGCCATTGACGTGCCTTTGACAGTGGCTTTCGGGGCATTCAAAAATTGCGCCAGCAGCTCTGCATCCCATATTTTACCAGCATCTGCAAATTCTGTCATGGCTGGTGAATATTTGAAGCCTTCAGCAGATGCAATAGGACGGCCTACGACACCTGCCAGTGTTGGCCCCACGCGATTAGCGCCGTCAATCGTATGGCAGGCCTGACATTTTTTAAAGACGGATTTACCGGCAACCGCATCACCATCGGCAAAGGCAGGTGCAGTAAGGGTGGTGAAAACGGCCAAAAGGGCGAGTTGTATTTTCATTGCTATTTCCTGTTTTATGCCCAGATTTTGCGATAATGACAAATCATGCAAAATCCTTCCCGGAAAGCCGGGACTTATTATGTTTTCCCCAATATCCAGCTCTTACGACAAAAACCAAATTTTGGGCGGCACTGACTGCACAAAACTTTTGGATGTTGTCTTCTATAGATTGTATATTGACGGTCAACAGTGGTTACTCATAACAGCCTTGTTTAATCGTGCCCTTGGACAAATTGTCCAAGCCAGTGATGATCTTTTTATGGATAATTTTGATACAAGGCACTGGCAAAGTTCCGCGATTTGGAAAGACAAAATGCCCGCCCATATTCATAATATCACCAATCAACAGCATTTTTTATTGCTTATTCAATTGCGCTGGCTCGCTGTCGCAGGGCAGGTTTTCACCATTTTTTTGGTGAGCCAATGGATGGAACTTAAATTGCCTGTCGTCGCGATGACAGCAGTCATCGGCTTCTTATGTGTGCTGAACAGCGCCAGCTATATATATTATAAAAAAGAAAAATATGTCAGTAAAACACTGATTTTTGCCGGATTGCTTCTCGATGTTTTAGCATTGTCAGTGCAGTTTTATCTGAGTGGCGGAGCATCCAATCCGTTCATTTCGCTGTTTTTGCTTCAGATTATTCTGGCGGCGGTTTTGCTGGAAGCATGGGCAACATGGATATTAGTTGCACTATCAAGTTTCTGTTTTATTGTGCTGACGCTTTATTATCGCCCGATTGAAATCCCGCATCACCATGGCAGCGATTTTTTCAACCTGCACATTCAGGGCATGTTTATTTGTTTTGTGCTGGCATCTGTTTTGCTGGTCTTATTTGTTACGCGCATTCAGCGCAATTTAAGCGCACGCGATGCAC
>JAEWHQ010000022.1 GCA_023387715.1 Pseudomonadota bacterium
GGAAAAACAGCGTTTAGCACAGGAAAAACGCCGCTCCGAGCAATTAAGAGCGAATCTTCAACGCCGGAAAGCACAGGTTCGTGCCCGCAGAGCCGGTGCAGAAGACAGCCGCCAAGAGGGAATCAAAGCTGCATCCACACCGGTAAATACGGAAAAAGATGAAAAAGCTTGAAGAGAATCAGTTGCTTCGCGAATCACAGCTCACTTTTGATCCTGAAAAACGCGAAAAACTGCTCTGTCCTTGATGCGGACAAAAAGCTGACCTAGAATCACTTTCAAGTGATAAGTCTACTTGGCATCCGCTTCACATTTCTGTACCCAGCACTTTCAGTTTCGTCCGCAACCACAGTCATTGTTTAAGCCTCATAACCGGCATTCTTTTTCATTAACCGGCGCGTTACCGGTTTAATGTAGAGAAGATAATGACTTCCCAGCGGCTCATAAGGTTAAACAGCATGGATCGTATTAAAATCATCGGCGGCAATCAGCTTAATGGGGTTATTCCTATTTCCGGCGCCAAAAACGCAGCTCTTCCGTTGATGATTGCGTCACTCATGACCGACGATACGCTGACGCTGGAAAATGTACCGCATCTGGCAGACGTGGAGCAGCTGATCCGCATTCTTGGCAATCATGGCGTTGATTATTCCGTTAATGGTCGCCGTGAGCATCAGGATAACGGCTATTCACGCACCATCCATTTCACTGCCCGCAATATTGTTGACACCACCGCTCCTTATGAGCTGGTCTCCAAAATGCGTGCAAGCTTCTGGGTCATCGGGCCGTTGCTGGCACGTATGGGTGAAGCGAATGTATCGCTGCCGGGCGGCTGCGCCATTGGTACACGTCCGGTTGATTTGCTGCTTGAGTGCCTGATTGCGCTGGGTGCTGTGATTGATATCGACAATGGCTATGCCAAGGCACGCGCACCAAACGGTCTGATCGGTGCAGAATATACCTTCCCGAAAGTATCTGTCGGTGCCACCCACGTCATGCTGATGGCAGCAGCCTTGGCAAAAGGCGAAACCATCATTCACAATGCGGCGCGTGAGCCGGAAGTGGTCAATCTTGCCGATTGCCTCAATGCCATGGGTGCGAAAATTTCCGGTGCCGGTAACAGCACAATTACCATTCAAGGCGTTACCAACCTGACCGGTGCCCGCGTGCGTGTCATTCCTGACCGTATCGAAACCGGCACTTATGCCATGGCGGTTGCCATGACAGGCGGCGACGTTCTGTTGAAAGGCGCAAAAGAAGAGCTGTTGAGCGCGGCCCTTGATACATTGCGCCAGACAGGTGCCGAAATCACCTCCACGCCGGACGGCATCCGTGTGGTGCGTAATGGCAACGGCATTAAGCCGGTTGATATTACCACTGAGCCTTTTCCGGGCTTCCCGACCGATTTGCAGGCGCAGTTTATGGGTCTTATGACCAAAGCGCAGGGCACATCAAAAATCACCGAAACCATTTTTGAAAACCGCTTCATGCATGTGCAGGAACTGGCACGTCTGGGTGCGAAAATTTCGCTCTCCGGCCAGACAGCCACGGTTGAAGGCGTTGAACGCCTGAAAGGTGCACCGGTCATGGCAACCGATCTTCGCGCATCCGCTTCGCTGGTTATTGCCGGCCTTGCCGCTGAGGGTGAAACCATCATCAACCGCGTCTATCATCTTGATCGCGGCTTTGAACATCTGGAAGAAAAGCTCTCCCGTTGTGGTGCGCAGATTGAACGCATCAGCGGTTAAGCAGGCTTTTTAAAGTTCTGTTTGAAAAGAACGGGCGGTTTTGAGGCAGATTACACCTCAAGACCGCCCTTCTTTTTGGCTTTTTAAATGCTGGCAGCACTTTCGCGCTATAAGGATGATTGCAGAACCAAAGGGTTATGTGGCATGACAAGAGCAAGCAGCACAAAAAGCATTAAGCTCAAGGGTAGAAAATCATGCTGAAATTGATGGCACTCGATCAAGAAGATCTGCAAATCATTTCCGCGCATCTGCAAGATGCCGTGCTCAAACCTGCCGATATTCAATATCTCCACCAGGAAAAGCGCTTTATCCTCACCATGAACCGCTTTGTCTGGGAAGGGGCACAATCCGGTTTTAAACTGAAACTCTTTGGTAAGCGCAGCTATGAACGCCGCCGCTCAAGCCTGCATTTCAACCGTGTTTTAAGTGTCAAAACCGTCGGCATCAATCGCGACAGCGATCAGGATGTGCTTTCCTTGCTTTCCATCAGTTTCACTGAAACAGAAGCGCCGCATGGCACGGTGGAGCTGATTTTTGCCGGACGTAACGGCACAAAACCGGCTATTCGCCTTGACGTGGAATGTATTGAGGCGCAAATCACTGATCTGGGGCCTGCCTGGGAAACAAATGCCAAGCCAAAACATGGTGTTTAAGGCCTGTTGCTGATACTGCTATGCCTGAACAAAAAATGTTCAGACACAGCCGGATGCCAATAAGAATTTAAGAAGGAATACCAGCGTGGTTCAAACGCTTCGTCAAAGCAGTCCTGATTTCGAAGAAAAGTTTGCTGAATTTCTAAACAGCAAGCGTGAAGTTTCCGCCGATGTGGATCGGGTGGTACGCGAGATCGTGGATCATGTGCGTCGTGACGGCGACAAAGCGCTGATTTCCTATTCCAAAACTTTCGACCGTATCGATCTGGAAAAAACCGGCATTGCCGTTACCAGCGAAGAAATCGACGAAGCTTTCAAACTTGCTCCGGCCTCGACCGTTGAAGCATTGAAACTGGCGCGTGACCGCATCGAAGCCCACCATGCCCGCCAGATGCCGCAAGATGACCGCTATACGGACGCTTTGGGCGTGGAGCTCGGCTCGCGTTGGACAGCGATTGAAGCTGTCGGCCTTTATGTGCCAGGCGGCACTGCAAGCTATCCAAGTTCGGTTTTGATGAATGCCGTGCCTGCTCGCGTTGCAGGTGTTGAGCGTATCGTCATGGTTGTGCCTTCGCCGGACGGAATTTTAAACCCGCTGGTGCTGGTCGCAGCACGTCTTGCCGGTGTATCTGAAATTTACCGCGTTGGCGGCGCGCAGGCGATTGCCGCTCTTGCCTATGGCACCGAAACCATCAAACCGGTTGCCAAAATTGTCGGCCCCGGCAATGCCTATGTGGCAGCCGCCAAACGCATTGTGTTCGGAACCGTCGGCATTGATATGATTGCGGGGCCTTCCGAAGTGCTGGTTATTGCTGACAGCGATAATAATCCGGACTGGATTGCCGCCGATCTTTTGGCACAAGCCGAACATGACACTGCCGCACAATCCATCCTGATGACCAATGATGAAGCTTTGGCCAAAGCAGTTGATGAAGCGGTTGAGCGTCAGCTTAAAACTTTATCACGCAGCCAAACGGCAGCCGCAAGCTGGCGTGATTATGGCGCGGTTATTCTGG
>JAEWHQ010000391.1 GCA_023387715.1 Pseudomonadota bacterium
CTTGATCGCGCCCGCTGCACGGTCGCCGATCTTCAGGAAGCTCATCAAGCCGGATGAACGACCGCCGCCGGACAGGCTTTCACCTGCACCGCGCAAATGCGAGAAGTTGGAACCTGTGCCGGAACCATATTTAAACAGACGTGCTTCACGAACCCAAAGATCCATGATGCCGCCTTCATTGACGAGATCATCGGCAACGGACTGAATAAAGCAGGCATGTGGCTGCGGATGTTCGTAAGCGGATTTGGACTTGGTCAGTTTGCCGGTTTTCCAATCGACATAATAGTGACCCTGACCCGGGCCATCGATACCATAAGCCCAATGCAGACCGGTGTTGAACCACTGCGGGGAGTTTGGCGCAACGCGCTGGGTTGCCAGCATGTAAGCCAGTTCATCGCGGAAAGCTAATGCGTCTTCTTCCTTGTTGAAGTAGCCGCCTTTCCAGCCCCAGTAAGTCCATGTGCCAGCCAAACGATCGAAAACCTGGCAAGCATCCATTTCAGAGCCATAGCGCTCTGCTTCCGGCAATTGAGCCAAAGCTGCCTCATCGGCAACCGAACGCCACAACCATGACGGAACGGAGTTCTCTTCAACTTTTTTGAGCTTTGCAGGCACACCTGCTTTGCGGAAATATTTTTGTGCCAGAATGTCAGCAGCAACCTGACTGAACTGTGCCGGAACATTGATATTCTCAAGACGGAACACAATTGAACCATCGGGATTTTTGATCTCACTGGTAGCAGTGCGAAACGCTATCTCTGCGTATGCCGATTGGCCTTCTTTGGTAAAACGACGCTCGATCTTCATCTGTCCCATCCAACTTCTTGTGCACTATGCAACTACATATAGTGCGGTTCGTGTGTCATACGATCTAAACAAGGGGCTAAGCCCGCTCGTAAAACTTAAGGTTCAAAACAAGTTCTGGTCATTACCGTTGACGGGCTTTGACCAGTAATTCGTGATGGATTGCCGTCTCTCATAGGCATGAGGGACAGACGCATCCTCATTGTGAAAAACGTTTGAGCGCAAATACGGTTGCAAACGTTTTTCATAATAAGCCATGCACTGTATGCGGAAAATGACTCGACACAGATGATTACATCAAATGGTGTCTAAGTAGTTTACACATACCAGATGTTGTGTGTCCAGTGCGTTCTTTCACTAAAATGCCATATTATTGCAAACGATATTTCTCTTTGCGCACAGCATAATGCAGACATGAAAAATCGTTTCGAGAACAGCGTTTTGTAGCGCGTATTATCGATTGAATTTACATATGTCTGCGAAAGAACAGCCGGAAGAAGATAACGCCCGGCAAATCACTGGATACCCAACTGACTTCTTATAAAGATGACTCGGCGCTCAGGGTCAAGCATTGGTTTAAATTAAACTAACATGCACTAGATATTGTGGATAGGTGTTTAAAAATGTGGATAGTGGGGAGAAGATAAAAAATGACGACAACCAGCTTGAAAATCGGGAAAGGCTGGAAATGAAGCCGGTTTAGCCAGCTTCATTTGTATTATTGTACATTTTAGTTGTCGGAAAGCGACATTTGCGCTGCAAAATTGTGAATGAGTTTTTTCAGTTCCGGTTCTTCAACGCGCTCAGCAGCGAGTTCCGGTGAGACCCATTCCAGAATGCGTTCGCCACGTTCGGGCCATTTGTCGACCTGTTCGGTAAAAGCAACGGCATAAACCGCAACTGTAAAGCTGCTGACGGCTTCAGGTGACATATCATATTTCTGGTAATCATAAGTGCCGACGGGCACCGGATCAATCACACCGCGGATACCAGCTTCTTCAAAGGCTTCACGCATAGCGGTGCGCGCCAATGTGCGGCCTGTTTGCGGCCAGCCTTTAGGGATGATCCAGCGACCTGTGCCACGGCTGGTAATGGTGAGCAATTGCAGTTCATCATTTTCCACACGCCACACCAAAGCTGCCACTTGTTGCATGTGACCGTTTGGCAGCAGGTTCTTTTTCTGAGTAGCGATACTATCTGGAGCAAGCAAGTTCATGGCGAATATTCTCTTTATTTTTATTGTGGGACGATTCGCTAAAATAACAATAGTCTGCTCGTTCCGTATCCTAATCGTAAATGACAGTTTTTTTGCTGGCGCAAATCATTACGCGCATCAGTTAAAAAACTGTTTTTCATATGTGAATATCATTGAAGAACATTCTCTTCAAATCAGTAATTGTGACGTTAAGTTATTAATATGGCTAAATTATAACGAGTGCCAGCGCCGGAATCCATCAATTTTGGTTTGGAAATAGACTGCTGATGTAATTTGCTCACGGGCACATTATTATATATGCAGCAATGAGCAAAAAAATGTGGAGTTTGACTATGGCGACCTATGATTATGATCTGTTTGTTATCGGCGGCGGTTCCGGCGGCGTGCGGGCAGGGCGATTGGCGGGCGCTATGGGCAAGCGCGTCGGGCTTGCAGAAGAATACCGTATGGGCGGCACCTGTGTTATCCGCGGATGCGTGCCGAAAAAACTCTATGTTTATGCTTCACAATTTGGCGAAAGCTTTGAAGATGCTGCCGGTTATGGCTGGAGTGTGGGAACAAGTACATTTAACTGGCGCACACTTGTTGATGCGAAAGAAAAAGAAATCACCCGGCTGGAAGGTCTTTATCGCAAAGGTCTTGAAGGTTCGAAGGTTGAGATTTTTGCCAGCCGTGCAGAACTTGTTGATGCTCATACAATTGAACTGAAAAGCACCGGCCAGCGTGTGACAGCAGAGCGTATTTTGATTGCGACCGGCGGTCGCGTAAACCGCAACACCTCAATGCCGGGGCATGAATATTGCATCAGCTCTGATGAGGCTTTTGATTTGGCCGAACTGCCAAAATCCATTGTGATTACAGGCGGTGGTTATATCGCGGTTGAATTCGCTAATATTTTCCATGGGCTTGGTGTTGAAACGACACTTGTTTACCGTGGTAAAGAAATTCTCTCGCGTTTTGATCATGATCTGCGTGTTCTCTTAAGCGAAGCAATGACTGCCAAAGGCATCCGTATTGTGACAGAAACCGTCTTTAATGCTGTGCGCAAAGAAGGTGATCGTCTGGCGGTTGAATTGTCCAATGGTGAAACACTGATTGTTGATCAGGCTATGCTGGCGATTGGTCGTTTGCCGAATAGTGAAGGTGTCGGCCTTGATAA
This sequence comes from Pseudomonadota bacterium, assembly GCA_023387715.1. Taxonomy (GTDB): domain Bacteria; phylum Pseudomonadota; class Alphaproteobacteria; order Rhizobiales; family Rhizobiaceae; genus Paenochrobactrum; species Paenochrobactrum glaciei. The sequence continues at coordinate 3,180 of JAEWHQ010000391.1, forward strand.
AGCTGGTGTGGCTTTAAGCAAAGGCGATCATGGTGCGGTGATTGTTGATGAATATTCACGTACCTCGCAGCCGCATATTTATGCTGTTGGCGATGTCACCGACCGTGTGCAGCTGACACCTGTCGCCATTCATGAAGCCATGTGCTTCCTTGAAACGGTTTATAAAGACAATCCGACCCGTCCGGATCACGATCTTATTCCAACCGTTGTGTTCTCACAGCCGGAAATCGGCATTGTCGGCATGTCGGAAGATGAAGCGATCAAATCCTATCCGGAGATTGAAATATACCGTGCGCATTTCCGCCCGATGAAAAATACGTTGTCGGGTCGTGCTGACAAAATGCTGTTGAAGCTGGTGGTGGACGGTAAAAGCCGCAAAGTGCTTGGCGCTCATATTCTGGGACCTGATGCGGGTGAAATGGCGCAGCTTATCGGTATTGCTTTAAAAGCGGGCGCTTCAAAGGATGATTTTGATCGCACAATGGCGGTGCATCCGTCGGCGGCAGAAGAGTTTGTCACCATGTATAACCCGACTTATCGGGTGGTGAACGGCGAGCGTATTTAAGGCAAAGCTAAAGCCTCAAAATATCAAGCTGTAACGAATTGCGCTGGTATATGT
>JAEWHQ010000012.1 GCA_023387715.1 Pseudomonadota bacterium
ATTGGATGGTTTATCCCATATCTTTTTCAGAGAGTTCGGGCTTGATAGCATGGCAGATTTTGTAGCGGTACTAAAGAAGACCATTGACGCGCAGGCGGATCCCACACCTGAATTGCGTCAGCGCGTCTATGCAAAAGCACGCGCGACGATCGAGCAGAAACTGGTAACAGCCAATGCGCCTGAATCGGTTTCGATGCGTCAGCGTCAGATGCTGGAAGATTCGATCAAAGAGGTCGAAGCTTTTTATGCGCCGGCACCGGTTGTCGAATCAGAACCGGAAATTGAGCTTGATCTTACACCGGAAGTCACCAAACCAGCTGATCCGCTTGAAGATTTTCTGACGGAAAATCGCGCGGGCTCTGATGAAAGTGCCGGTAATGCTGAAAGTGATGCAGCCGGTGATGCTGGTGCTTTAACATCTGCACCTGATTTCACCGCGACTGGCCATTCAAAAGAAGCAGAATCTGCACCAAACGGTGATATGCTGTCCGGCGTTGATCGGGCAGGGGATCGTCTGGGCTCAGCCAAGCCAAGTACCAAAGCACGCTCACCACGTAAGCCTGCCTTTAATGATGCACTGGAAGACAAGCGCTCTTATAAAGGTTTGGTCATTGGTTTGATTGCAGCACTGGTATTGGGCGGTGGTGGTTATGCCGCCTATGTCAATAAAGACAAATTAAGCGAACTGGCTTCAAGCCTTGGCCGCAGTGAAACAGATGCGCCTGTTGCAGGCGGTACGGATGAGCCGGCATCAAACAATACAGCCGATACAACCGATATTGGCGGCGGCACTGAGAGCGGCACAACTGCGCCGAATGCGCCTGAGCCAAAACTTACCCAGCGTCTGTTGCCGGACGGCACAGAAGTGGATGAAGGCCCTGCAGGCGGCGCAGCCTCTGATCTGGCGGAAGGTAAATCCACCACCGCGCTTAGCCAAAACTCAGGCTCTGGTCAGGCACCGGTCAGTTCTTCCGGTAATACTGAACAAAGCGGTTCCGGTGTTGCTGTCGGCCAGAAAGCATTCTTCTATGAAGAACGCTCAGGCGCAGATTCGGGCTCGGCGCAGGCTGGTAGTGTTGTCTGGTCGGTTGTGCAGGATTCACCGGGTGATGGTGAGCCTGAAGAGCCAGCTATTCGCGCAGAAGTTACCATTCCAGATACGCAAATGCGCATGCAGATGACCATTCGCCGTAATGCGGATAAGTCATTGCCAGCCAGTCATCTGATTGAAATGATGTTCTTTGTACCGGATGATTTCTCCGGCGGTGTCGTTGATAATGTTCAGCGTGTAACTTTCAAAGATACAGAACAGGCAGCCGGTAATCCGCTGATTGCGATTTCATCGAAGATCGCTGACAACTTCTTTATTGTTGCACTCAATGATGCACGTACAGCCGTTGATACCAACTTGTCCTTGATGCGTCGTTTGCAGTGGGTGGATATTCCGATCACCTATCGCAATGGTCGCCGTGCGCTGCTCAGTCTTGAAAAGGGCGTGCCGGGTGAGAAGGTCTTTAATGACGTGCTGAAAAGCCAATAAGACTTTTTTAAAGTTGAACTAAGACAAAATAAAAGGCCGCGAAAGCGGCCTTTTTGATGTCTGGTGATTGAAAACCAATCAGCGTTTAAGCATTTGCCTGATTGCTGATAGCCAGCTGGGCCCGAGTTTGGCTTAGTGCTGCTGCCTGTACGGCTTCCTGCACTTTTTCAAAAGCACGTACTTCAATCTGGCGGACACGTTCGCGGCTGATATTAAACTCAGCAGAGAGCGCTTCGAGTGTTACCGGCTCGTCCAGTAGACGACGTGCATAGAAAATACGCTGTTCACGCTCGTTCAGATTGCTCATTGCCTGTTCAAGCATTGCACGGCGGCTTTCCAGTTCATCCTGCTCAATCAGCATGGTTTCCTGACTGTCGCTGTCGTCAACAAGCCAGTCCTGCCATTCACCTGATTCGCCCTCGGAAGCGCGGATCGGTGCGTTGAGCGAAGCATCACCCGACAAACGGCGGTTCATCGAGACGACTTCTTCCTCGCTCACATTCAGCTTGGTCGCAATCTGGGCAACCTGATCAGGGTTCAGATCGCCGTCATCAAGCGCCTGAATTTTGCTTTTCATTTTACGCAGGTTAAAGAACAAGCGTTTCTGATTGGCGGTGGTGCCCATTTTTACAAGGCTCCACGACCGCAAAACATATTCCTGAATAGATGCCTTGATCCACCACATTGCATAAGTGGCAAGACGGAAGCCGCGTTCCGGCTCAAACTTTTTAACAGCCTGCATCAGGCCGACATTGCCCTCGGAAATCACTTCACCGATCGGCAAGCCGTAGCCGCGATAACCCATGGCAATTTTAGCTACCAGTCGCAGATGGCTTGTTACCAGCTTATGGGCGGCTTTCGGGTCGGCATGTTCATGATAACGCTTGGCCAGCATATATTCTTCTTGCGGTTCAAGCATTGGGAAACGACGGATTTCTTCGAGATAACGGGTAAGACCACCGTCACCGGAAGTGATACTTGGAAGATTGACCTGGGCCATGAAGCACCCTCCTTCTTCTTGGTTGCAGACTCCCATTTGGCAAGTCCGCTTCACCGGTGCATAGCGCCTACCGGTTTTGAATTTCAGTATAGACTTAAATCAGGCAAAAAAACGATGAAAAGGAATGCACAGTCTGTCACTCTTTTGTTAACGCTGTAGCCTGACAAAAGTTTCACAATCTTTGATTTTTATGAATAGACGGGAAAGCCACAGATAAACCACTGTTCTTGTTGACAGTTAAGCTTTCTAATTTTGGCAAGTTACTCTTATAGATAGGTATAAAAAAACTGCCTTCAAGAGATGAAGGCAGTTTTTGATGCTTAACCGTGCTGATCTTTGCGAAATTGCTCAATCAGACTTTGGAAATCATCCGGTAGTGGGGCTTCAAACCGCATCAATCGCTCATCTGCCGGATGGGCAAAAGCGAGAAGGCGGGCGTGCAGCGCTTGACGCGGAAACTTCTGCACAGCCTCACGCAAACCATCGGCAAGTTTGTTGGCTTTGGTTTTAAATGCACCGCCGTAATCATTATCACCGACAATCGGCGTGCCCGTATAGGTCATGTGCACGCGAATCTGGTGCGTTCTGCCGGTTTCCAGCTGGCACTCCACCACAGAAGCCAGCGCTGTTGCATCTTCTTTGGCTGCAAAGCGTTCCAGCACCGTATAATGGGTGACGGCATAACGTGCATCTTCGCGGTCTTCTTTCACCACGGCCTGTTTGGTGCGGTCGCGGCTGGAACGGCCAAGATAGGTTTCAATTGTGCCTTGCGGGCGTTCCGGCAGACCCCAGACAAGCGCCACATAGGCGCGTTCCAGATCACCGGTCAGGCCGTGATCGGCAAATTGTGCTGACAGATGCTGATGTGCTTCATCGTTTTTGGCAATCACCAACACGCCGCTGGTGTCTTTATCCAAGCGGTGAACAATGCCCGGACGCAATTCACCACCGACTTGTGACAGATTATTGCCGCAATGATAGATCAAGGCATTGACCAGGGTGCCGGTCATGTTTCCACTGCCCGGGTGGACAACGAGGCCGGCAGGTTTGTTGATGACGAGCACATCGTCATCTTCATAGAGAATATCGAGAGGGATATTTTCAGCTTGGGGTTTGGTTGACTGCACTTCGTCGAGCTCAATCGTTACGCTCATATTTTCGCGTAACTTATGTTTGGCTTCACGGATAGTCGCGCCATTGACGGTCACACGGCCGTCGGCAATCAGTGCCTGAATGCGGTTGCGCGACAGGTCAGGGGCAAGCTCTGCGCTCAGCCACTGATCTAAACGTTTGCCAACGGCGTCTGCTCCGGCAATTATCTCTTTCAATCGTCTCGTCCCTTCGTTATCACGCGGCATGGGTGCATGAACCGGAGTTATTGAATGCAGTATCCAAATTATCCTCGATATCAGAATCAACACGATCCACGATATGAGGAACAACAAGCTTATTATCCCGATCCCAATCAGGAGCCAGCTCTTGATCCGGCCATGGAGCGCGTACGGCGCAAGATGATCCGGCTACTGGCTGTATCAATCGGGGTTATGCTTATTGGTCTTATGGCTGTGCTTGCAGCCGTTGTCTACAAAATCAATAAAGCGCCAGAGGCGCCTGAGCAAGAGGATCTGCGCTCCGATATTCCGGGACAGACAGCCGTGGTGCCCGAACAGCCATTTAAGATGGTCGAATCACAAATCACCCTGCCTGAAGGCACACGCCTGCTTTCACAGAGCTTGTCCGGCAATCTGATTTCGCTGGAAACCCTGCTTCCGGACGGCGGAACAGAGATTATTGTCTATGATTTCAAAGAATCACGCATCGCTGCGCGGATGATTTTGGGGAATGTTGAATAATCAACAGGCGGTTTTCACAGGTTGAAGGGCTGAAAATACATTTTTTCCGGCTCTTGCCTGTGTAAAAACTCAAAGAAATCAAAATAATCGGAAGAAAATGCATTTTTTTCCGCTTATTTTTTTCAAAGCAGTTGCGCTTTGAAAATAAGCCGATTATATCGGCGTCACAGTCAAGTGATTGCCTTTTAAACGAAGCGCCTCACTTCACTCACAAGCATCGTCAGATGCGCGTGCGCCCATCGTCTAGCGGTTAGGACGCCGCCCTTTCACGGCGGAAACAGGGGTTCGATTCCCCTTGGGCGTACCACTTTTTTCCCTTAGAATTAAAGTATGAGTTTTTATCACAAGATTTTGTGCGGCTTTTCGCATTTTAAAGATTGTATAAAATAATCCGCTTGATATTCCCTTGGCCATATTTGCAACAAGCGGCGTGTCGGTGCATAATCCGGCCATGAACACAATGACCACATCAAACGATTACGAACAGCAGCTTCGGCAGGCGGGCGTCAGAATCACGCGTCAACGACGCATTATTCTGAACATCCTTTCTGATTCGGAAGATCATCCGGATGCGCTGGAAATTTTCAGACGCGCTGTGGAGATTGATAACAGCATTTCTTTATCCACGGTCTATCGCACCATGAAACTGCTGGAAGAGCAGGGCGCTATCCATCGCCATGCCTTTAATGGCGGGCCGTCACGCTTTGAGCACGCAGGTTCAGACCACCATGACCATATTATCGATATGGAATCAGGTGATGTGGTTGAGTTCCATTCGGAGAAGATTGAGCGCTTGCAAGAAGAAATCGCCCGCGAGCTCGGCTATGAAATTGTGCATCACCGGCTTGAGCTTTACTGCCGCAAGATCAAGAAATAGCATTTCTCATTGATTTTAAATCGCCGCGTCTGCTTGAACATCAAGCGGACGCGTTTTTATTTCAAAGATCGAAATGTTCTTTGGCGATGGTCAAGCGGTAGGTGACACCGTTTTCGTCTTTTAAATATTCTGCCTCGCCATCGACAACGGATGGAATGATGCGTTGCAAAACTGCTGAGCCAAAACGTGGCGGCGAGCTTTCATCAATCGGAATATTGTAAAAATCGGTCTCGTGCCATTCAAATACCAGCTGATCTTCGCCATCGGTTGTTTCGCTGGCTCTCATGCCGATAACGACATGGTTTTTAGATTGTGGATTGAGGCCGCCAAAAGAAGTGGCATTGACGATCAGCTCATGGAGCGCTAGCCCCAGATGCAGCGCAGCACCGGGGAAAAGATAAGGATTTTCGCCGGTTACTTTCAGGCGTGTATCGTTGATATCGGTATATTTTTCCAGTTGCGAACGCACGAGATCGCGAAACAGCGCGCCATGCCAGTTAGAATCAGTGACCAGATCCTGCGATTGTGACAGCGATTGGATACGGCCGCGAAATTTGCCCAAAAAGCCGTCAATCGTATCGGTAAAACGGGCAGTTTGTGCGGCTACACTTTGAATGATCGACAGCAGATTTTTAGAGCGATGACTGACCTCGCGTAACAAAGCTTTGAGGATTTGCTCGCGTCGTTTCAACTCGCTGATATCAACCATGGTTGTGAGAATACCGGCCAACGCACCGTCGTCGTGATAGTCGCAATCACTATAAAATTCATACCATCGGGAAGAGTTGCCAGTCAGAATATTGAGCTCAACCATTTGCGGTATTCCGCTTCTGATGGCTTCCTCGCGGCTCGCGCTGAGTTTTGCGGCAGAGGTCTCGTTCATCAGCTCATTATCTGTGCACCCTTTGAACCATTTATTCTGCCACATAGGTGGCAGATTTTCCGACCATATATATTCGAGATTGGCGGCTTGGTAGAGAATACAGACTCGCGCATTGCGCATGGAGCGTGTCAGCGAGCGCAAGCGCGAAAATTCTGATACTTCTATCTGTATAAGCTGATTGCTTTCACTTGTGCCCCCCTCTTTCATAAGTGCAGCCATTTCATTTGTGTTTGCTGTTGAGCTGAAATCGTTTGCTCTCATTGCACTGCCTTAATGAAAAAGAACTATCTGCTCCGCGTCAGGGGCAAATATGCTAGTTTTTTGAACTGTTGTTAGACCTTACGGATGATGCCGGCAATTAACGACAACACCAGAAGAGCAAGGAAAACAAAGAATAATATTTGCGCAATACCGGCTGATGCACCGGCAATGCCGCCAAAACCAAGCGCACCGGCCACAAGCGCTACCACGAGAAAAATCAGCGTGTA
>JAEWHQ010000014.1 GCA_023387715.1 Pseudomonadota bacterium
ATGCCGATCTCATCAGCCGCTGCATTTATGAAGCGGGCTTGGGCTTCATGTTTGCGCCTAACCATCACTCATCCATGCGCCATGTCGGCCCGTCACGGGTGGAACTTGGCACCCGTACAATTTTCAACCTGCTTGGCCCCCTCTCCAACCCTGCCCATGTCAAACGTCAGCTTGTCGGCGTTTATGCGCAGGAATGGGTCGAGCCTCTGGCACATGTGCTGAAAGAGCTGGGCTCTGAGCGCGCGTGGGTTGTCTATGGTGACGGCCTTGATGAAATCACCACCACCGGCATCACCCATGTCAGTGCGCTGGAAGATGGTATCATCCGCAGCTTTGAAATCAGCCCTGAAGATGTCGGCATCCGCCGCGCAGAACCGGCTGAACTGAAAGGCGGCGACGGCGCTTATAATGCGCAAGCATTGCGTGAAGTGCTTAAAGGCGCAAAAAATGCCTATCGCGATATCGTGTTGATGAATGCAGGTGCCGCCCTTCTTATCGCTGGCAAAGCGAAAGACCTGAAAGAAGGCGTTGAGCAAGCAGCCCTTTCCATCGACAGCGGTGCGGCACTGAATGTCTTGAATAAGCTCGTTCAGGTTTCCAATGAGCAAGCGGAATAAGGATACGGTATGAGCACTGATATCTTAAAGAAAATTGAAGCCTATAAGCGCGAAGAAATTGCAGCCGCCAAAGCTCAAATCCCGCTTAGCGAACTGAAAGCCAAAATTGCCGATCAGCAGCCGACACGCGGCTTTCTGAATGCTTTGCTGCAAAAGAAAGCCAACAAGCAATTTGGCCTGATTGCAGAAATTAAAAAAGCCAGCCCGTCCAAAGGTCTGATCCGTCCGGATTTTGACCCGCCATTGCTGGCCAAAGCCTATGAAGAAGGTGGCGCGGCTTGCTTGTCCGTTCTCACCGACACACCTTCATTTCAGGGTGCGCCTGAGTTTTTGACAGCCGCGCGCAATGCCTGCTCATTGCCAGCTCTGCGCAAAGATTTCCTCTTTGACACATATCAGGTTTATGAAGCACGCAGTTGGGGTGCTGATTGCATTCTCATCATCATGGCAAGTGTTGATGATCAGCTGGCCGCAGAGCTTGAACAGGCCGCTTTCTCGCTCGGCATGGATGCATTGATTGAAGTGCATGACGAAGCTGAGATGGAACGCGCGCTCAAATTGCAGTCGAAGATGCTCGGCGTTAACAACCGTAATCTGCGCAATTTCGAAGTGGATCTGGCAGTCAGCGAACGTCTTTCAACCATGGTTCCGGATGATTATCTGCTGGTTGGCGAAAGCGGTATCTTCACCCATGAAGATTGCCTGCGCTTGCAAAAATCAGGCATCGAAACTTTCCTGATCGGTGAAAGCCTGATGCGTCAGCAGGATGTGAGTTCCGCAACACGCACCCTTCTGACCGGCCAGACAGCCTGAAGTAAAAAGCTATGAGCAAGCTGACCCATCTTGATCAATCAGGACATGCCCATATGGTCGATGTCGGCGACAAGCAGGAAACCGAGCGTTTAGCTGTCGCCGAAGCCTCCATTATCATGCAGCCAGCAACGCTTGCTCTTATTCTTTCCGGCAATGCGGCCAAAGGCGATGTGCTGGCAACAGCACGCATTGCCGGTATTATGGCCGCTAAAAAAACCGCTGATCTCATTCCGCTTTGCCATCCGTTGATGCTCACCAAAGTCGGCATTGAAATCGAAGCGGATGAAAGCTTGCCCGGCTTGAAAATAACGGCGAGTGCGCGCCTTAAAGGCCGCACCGGCGTTGAAATGGAAGCACTCACCGCAGCCTCGGTCACATGCCTCACCATTTACGATATGGCGAAAGCCGTCGATAAAGGCATGACCATTCAAAATATCCGCCTTGTTGAAAAACACGGCGGTAAATCCGGTGACTGGTTCGCATCCTCCAAGGACAAATAAAAATGGCACTTTTACCCGTTGATGAGGCCTTGCAGCGCCTGACTGAAAATGTCCAAACGGGACCAAGTGAAACAGTTTCTATCGATCAGGCAGGCGGGCGCACCCTCGCCGCGCCTATGGTTGCCCATTATCTACAATCGCCTTTTGATGCCTCCGCTATGGATGGCTATGCAGTGCGCGCCAATAAAGATGGCAGCTATGCAACGACCTTTCGTGTGATCGGTGAAGCCGCAGCAGGTAAGCGCTATCGTGGACACATTGCTGAAGGTGAAGCCATCCGCATTTTCACCGGTGCACCCGTGCCAGCAGATGCCGATAGTGTTGTCATTCAGGAAAATGTCATCCGCAATGGCGACCTGATCGAAGTCAGCGGCGAGATCATCAAACACAAACATATCCGCCGCGCCGGTCTTGATTTTAAACTCGGCGAAGAATTATTGCCTGCCGGGCGCAAGCTTGATGCCGCAGCATTAGCGCTTGCAGCCGCCAGCGGCAATGCCGCACTGCAAGTCACCCGCCGCCCGCGCGTGGCCATTCTGGCAACCGGCGACGAGCTTGTCGCACCTGGCCAAATTCCGGCGGAAGACCAGATCATTTCGTCCAATTCCAGCGGCATTGCCGAACTGGTGCGTGCACAAAATGCAACGGCGATTGATTTAGGCATTGTGCCGGATCAGACAGATTTAATCATCGCCGCCATCAAACAGGCGATGAATGATAATGTCGATGTGCTGGTAACGCTTGGCGGTGCCTCAGTCGGTGATCATGATCTGGTGCATAAAGCACTTACCGCCTGCGGCATGAAGCTGGATTTCTGGAAAATCGCCATGCGTCCGGGCAAACCGCTGATGCATGGCAGTCTGACCGCCGCCAATGGTCGTATTATCCATGTGCTTGGTCTGCCGGGCAATCCGGTTTCCAGCATGGTTTGCGGGCATTTGTTTTTAGTGCCATTGATAGCCAAATTAACCGGCCGCACCTATCGCGCCGATATCCGCAAAGCCACGCTCTCAACCCATATGCCGGAAAATGATCATCGCCGTGATTATGTGCGTGCGGAATATATTCTTGACGATCAGGGCGATCTTATCGTCCATCCCCTGCCCGTGCAGGATTCGTCTATGCTTGGAATGTTGGCGCGCGCCAATGCGCTGATTATCAGAGAAGCCAATGCACCTGCCATTGATGCGGGTGCAACCTGTCAAATTCTGGTCTTGCGTTAGATTTTATCGCGTTTTCTGCCTAAAAAACTGCAGTGCTGTTTTTTAAGGCCAGTTTTAAGCATCGCCTAAATAAGATTTAATTGTCTCGATAAAACGCGGCACTGAAATCGGCTTGGAAATATAAGCCTCACAGCCCCCCTGTCTGATGCGCTCTTCATCGCCCTTCATTGCAAAAGCAGTGACGGCAATGACAGGAATAACCTTCAGCTCTTCATCATCCTTAAGCCATTTGGTCACTTCGAGGCCTGAGACTTCCGGCAACTGAATATCCATCAAAATCAGGTTCGGACGATGCTCACGCGCCAGATCCAGCGCCTCAAGCCCGTTGCGGGTGCGGATAGTTTCATAGCCATGGGCTTCTATGAGATCGCGAAAGAGCTTCATGTTCAGCTCATTATCCTCAACGATCATCACTTTCTTAATCATCAAACTTCCCTCAGCGCACAGGCTTTCCGGCTTATTTGCAAGCGCATACACTTGTTACGGAATCGAGAAAACTCCATTCATCCACAGCCATTTTAACCGCAGAACATTGACGAATAGCAAACAGATTGCACTTTTTTAATTTTTTTAAAGTCTGCATTCATCAAAAAAACAACACTCAATTGACCGGCTGACAGTTCAAAAAAGCACAAAAAAATGCGCAAGTTTCATCAAAACTTGCGCATTTTCTCAATTATTTATGCAAAAGCTTACATAAAAACAGCAATTAATTGCCCGTTTTTATCAGCTTTTTTGCATTAAAACGGAATTTCATCATCCAGATCGCGTGAGAAACCACCGCTGGATGAAGGGCCGGAGTTACCAAAATCCGAACCGCCCGATGAACCACCACCGGAATAATCAGACATCTGCGAACGACCGCCACCCTCAAAAGAACGTCCCTGACCACCGCCTTCACCGCGGCTGTCAAGCATCTGCAATTCACCACGGAATTTCTGCAATACGATTTCAGTCGTATAGCGTTCATTGCCGTTCTGATCCTGCCATTTACGGGTCTGCAAAGCACCTTCAAGATAAACCTTGGCGCCCTTTTTCAGATATTGCTCGGCAACTTTCGCCAGATTTTCATTGAAAATAACGACGCTGTGCCATTCGGTCTTTTCGCGGCGCTCACCAGACTGACGGTCGCGCCAGCTTTCAGAAGTCGCAATACGCAAATTAACGACAGGGTCACCGGAGCTCATACGTCTTACTTCCGGATCCGCACCAAGATTGCCGACCAGAATAACCTTGTTGACACTACCTGCCATGCGCTTAACTCCACCTTATCTTCTATTGGTTGACTGCTACAGATAACAGCCGCCAATGATTTAGCACATCTCATCCAATGCAAGATGCACCATTTATCGCCTGTTTCCACAAGAGATATAGCACAAAAT
>JAEWHQ010000037.1 GCA_023387715.1 Pseudomonadota bacterium
CTTTGCTGCAAAAAAGACTGCCGAGGAAATCTGCAATTTTGTTGAAGAGGGTGAAAAATCCATTCTCAAAATGGATGAAGATGCCTTGCGCAACGTGGAAGCAACGCGTGTTCAGATGGAGACATTCTAATGACCATGCAGTCAATGATGATACCCGATGCGGACGAAGCAAGCGATAATGCAGTGTTTGAAGTTTTGATGAATACGGCAGCGCGTCCGGGCACGATTTTGTCCCTTGAAGCTGCTAATTCAACCAAGCAGTCGATGCAGGAAATTGCGCTGGCACTGGTGGATATTGAAACCAGTTTTCATTGCGATGATGAGGTGTTTCAGGATTTTGTTTCCCTGACAGGTGCCTTGAATGTCGCCGTCCATGAAGCCGATTTTCTCTTTATCTTCAAAGATGCTTTGGCAGCGTTAGGCCAAGCAAAAACCGGTGACGCGCTTTATCCGGATGAAGCAGCAACCATCGTGATGCACGCCAAACTGCAAGGCGGACAGGTTTTGACATTAAGCGGTCCGGGCATTGAAGCAACCACCACGATTGCCCCGCAAATTACCGCTGAGTTTTGGAATGAACGCAATAAGCGCATTCGCTATCCGTCTGGTTTTGATTTGATTTTAGTTGATGGTGAGCAAGTGCTGAGCCTGCCCCGCTCTACAAAAATTGAGGTGCAATAATGGCTTATGTCGCAACACGTGGCGGTGAACACGCCATTCATCAGGCTGAATGTCTATATCGATCGATGATGGGAACGATCAGTCATCAACGGGTTGATGAAGTAAAAAAGGCACTGCCTTTGTTGATTGACCGTGTGATGGGTGAGGCATCGCTTTATGAACCCGATCTGGCAGCACTGGCATTGAGCCAGAGTGGTGGTGATCTGTATGAAGCCGTTTTGTTGCTACGCGCATGGCGCACGACACAGCCGCGTCTGGCAATTGCTAAACCGGTTTTGCAGGATGAAATCATCACGCATCGTCGTATTTCGGCGGCATTTAAAGACATTCCAGGCGGGCAGATATTGGGTCCGACACTTGATTATTCGCACCGTATTTTGGCAACAGAAGTGCTGGGTGCCCATGATTTTGTGCCGGAGGCGGTGACGCCGGCTGATAAACCAGCACCGGCTTACCATCCGTCACTGGCCGAGTGGCAAAAAGCAGAAGGTTTGGTGCAGGACTACCCGTATGAAGATGTGTCTCGGGAAGATATTCCAGACATTACTCGCGAGCCGCTGCTTTTTCCTTCACCGCGTGCACATACTTTGCAAAGCCTGGCGCGTGCTGACACGGGCGGCCTACTGGCGCTTGGCTATTCTGCCATGCGTGGATATGGCAATGCGCATCCAACGGTTAATGAGCTACGTCTTGGCGAGGCGGATGTTGTGGTTACGCACCCTTCAGGCACAGAATTTTCTGTTGGCCGCGTGAAGATTTCGCAAGCAGAAGTGGTTGATAAAAAAGCCAAAGGTTTGAGCCTTGGTTTTTCCGCTACATTAGGCTGGAATGAGGTCAAGGTTATTTCCGCTGCGACGCTTGATTTGAACGCGGAAGGGGCTGCAAAAGGGTCGCCGGTTGAGGAAGAGTTTTTCCTTTATCACACAGAGCCGGTGGAGGCGTCAGGCTTCTGTATTCACTTTAAATTGCCGCATTATGTGACTTTCCAATCGTCGCTGGATGCAATCCGTGACGCCAAAAAAAACGCATCAGCTACCAAAACTACCGCAACAGTTGAAAAGCGTGAAGAGGAGCCGGCACTATGAATGCTCTTGCCCAATTGACCAAGCCGTGGAGCGCTATGAGCTACGGTTTTCTGGATGCTTCGGCTAAGCGTGAAATGCGCCGCAAAATGCTGAAAGCCATTGCTGTGCCGGGCTGCCAGATGCCTTATGCCAGCCGTGAAGTGCCGATGGCACGCGGTTGGGGAACCGGCGGTTTGCAGGTAACTTTAACGCTTGTGAACCCGAAATCAGTGGTCAAAGTCATTGATCAGGGCGCCGATGACAGCGTGAATGCGGCTTCAATCCGCAAATTTGTCAGCCGTGTTTCCGGTGCGGGTGAAACATGGGATACGTGTGACGCTACCATTATCCAGTCGCGCCACCGTATCCCTGAAGAGGTGATGGAAGACAATCAGATTTTGGTGCTGCAAGTGCCAAATCCGGAGCCATTACGTCCTGTTGAGCCGAATATGTCCATTGCGCGTGAAATGCATGCAGATGCGGATTATGGCCGCCTATGGCTGGTGCTTTATGAGGAACTGGTGCGCTCAGGCCGCATCATGCAAGGGGCATCCTATCCGGCACTCGTCAATGGGCGTCATGTGATGACACCATCGCCGATCCCGCGCTGGGATGTGCCGAAGCTTAATATGGCCAAACATCTGACCTTTTTGTCGGCAGGACGTGAAAAACGCATTTATGCGGTGCCGCCTTACACAAAAGTGGAGCCGCTGGTGTTTTCTGATGTGCCATATCAGGTGGAAGATCACGCCAAGCTGGCCTGCCATCGCTCCGGCCTTGAAGGCTTCTTCATGAATGAAATTCCGCAAGACAATGGCGGATCGCTGTTTGAAATTTCAGACAGTCATTTCGGCATCAAAGCCATTCAGCAAAGCGAAGGCGAGCCGGTCGAAATCGGTAATACATGGTATGAAAATGGTGAGATGAAATGAAGCTTCAGGATTATGACAGTGCGGCATCAGGCGCTATGCAGCTTCTCGCACCGCAATTGATGACCACTAAACCTATTTTGCAGATGAATAATATCACGCGTCATTATGGCGATGTGACAGCCCTTGATGATGTATCGGTCGAAGTTTTTCCAGGCGAGGTTTTAGGCATTGTTGGTGAGTCCGGCTCTGGTAAATCCACGCTTTTACGCTTGATGAATTTAGAAGATACGCCGGATAGCGGCGATTATCAGCTGGCAATTGAAGGTGCAGGCGACAATCTTTTTGACCTTTCCAGCTATGAGCGCCGGATGTTGCGTGCCCAACGCATCGGCATTGTTTATCAAAACCCGCATCTCGGGCTTTTGATGCATAATTCTTCATCGGGCAATGTGGCAGAGCGTTTGCTGATTGCTGGGGAGCGCCGCTTTGCAACCTTGCGGGCAAAAGCCAAGACCGCATTGGAAGCTTCGGAATTTCCGATTGTGCGTATGGATGCTCCGCCGATTGAACTATCGGGCGGCATGCAGCAGCGCGTGCAACTTGCCAAAGCAATCGCGCTGGAACCGGCTTTGCTTTTGCTTGATGAGCCGACAACCGGACTTGATGTGTCTGTGCAGGCTTTGGTGCTTGATACGCTGAAACGTCTGCAACGGGAGCGTAATATCACCATGGTGATTGTCAGCCATGATCTGGGTGTTATCCGCACCATGGCTGATCGTGTGGTGGTGATGCGTCGTGGCCGTGTGGTGGAACAAGGTCTGGCTGACCAGATTTTCCAAGATCCGCAGCATTCTTATACGCAAGCGCTTGTACACGCGAAACTGTGAGGAAACAGACATGCCGAATAAGCCTGTTTTAGAGATTGAAAACTTCTGCAAACATTTTGACATGCACCATCTGGAACAACGTCTTGGTGCCTTTCAAAATATCAGTTTCAAATTATATGCGGGGCAGTTTTTGCTGCTGCGGGGCCATAATGGTGCGGGTAAATCAACATTGCTGCGCACAATTTACCGCAGCTATCGCCCGACCGGTGGCCATGCCTGGCTGAATATGGAAGACGGGCGCATTGATATGGCGCGCGCGGCTGATGTTGATATTTTGCAGTTGCGCCGCAAAGAAATCGGCTTTGTTACGCAGTTTTTGCTGGCGCGTCCGCGTGTGCCTGCGGAGGAAATTGTTGCTGAACCATTGCGTTTGGCGGGCTTTTCATCGGCTGAGGCTTTGGATGAAGCGAGAAAATTACTGGCTGAGTTTGGGGTAAAGCCTGAATTATGGGCAGCCTATCCTTCGACTTTTTCCGGTGGTGAACAGCAAAAGGTTAATCTGGCACGCGCACTCATCATGCCGCAGCGTTTGCTGATGCTGGATGAGCCGACCGCTTCGCTTGATGCAGGGGCACGCAGTGCATTGGTGCGCCGCTTAGCGGATTTGAAAGCGCAAGGTGTCGCTATGATCGGGGTTTTCCATCACCCTGATGATGTTGCGGAATTGATTGATGGTGAAATTGACCTGTCGCAAAAGGAAATGGCCAATGTGGCTTAGTAATCTGCAAATTGTTCTGCCTGATCAGGTAATCTCAAACGGTGCTGTGAAGGTTGAAAACGGTATTATCAGCCAAATCAGTGATCGCGCTTGTGAAAACGCCAGCTTAGACGGACAGGGCAATATTTTGATGCCCGGCTTCATTGATATGCATGGCGATATGATCGAGCGTGAAGTGGAGCCGCGCCCGCAAGTGCGTATGCCGATGGAGTTAGGTTTACGTGACCTTGATCGCAAACTTGCAACATCCGGCATCACTACTGCCTATGCTGCGTTGTCTTTCAGCCCGAATTCTACTTACGGCCATTTGCGCAGTTATGAACATACAAGCGCTGTGATCCGCGCTTTGAAAGCGATGCAGAATGATCTGCTGGTGGATCATAAGGTGCATACCCGCATGGAAATTACATTTCCGGCGGCTCTGGCGGTTATTGAAGCTCTGATTAAAGAAAACAATGTTGATCTGGTTTCTCTTACTGACCATACGCCGGGGCAGGGGCAATATCGCGA
>JAEWHQ010000058.1 GCA_023387715.1 Pseudomonadota bacterium
GCTCCAGAATGGCTGTAGTTGAGAAGAAATTGGCCTGCTCCGGTGACAAGCGATGCCAGTTATCGGCAATCATATCCGAGCCACCCGCATTGATATAAATCAGTGGAATAATAATGACGGCCGAAAGGATCATCGCAACCAATTGCGAAAAATCGGTCATTACAGAGGCGCGAAAGCCTGACCACAATGTGTATGATAAAACGCCCAGGCCTGCGATCAGCACGCCTTGAATAAACGATAACGGGCTTAAAACTGAAACAAGTGCACCGGCGGCGGTAAAGTTGACCATCAGGCTGATGGTACTGCCGATCAGGTTTGAGATAGCCATAATCAACTGGCTGGAGCGTCCGTGGCGGGCGTGGATCACCTCTGCCAGCGTGTGTGCCTGTGGGGCAAGTTTACGAAAACGTCTCCCGAAAGGATAGATGAACAAAATCATCAATGCACCCCAGAAACCATAATGTATGGGTCCCGAAAGGCCATATTTATATCCAGAAGTGGCGCTTGCATAAAAAGATGCCGCCCATATCCAGGTTGCAATCATACTGGCTGCGGATAATCCGAAACCAACAGCACTGTTGGAAACCATATAACCGTCAGCAGTTTCGTTTTTTCTGCCGATTGTCAGCGACATCAGGAATGTCGCGCCATAAAACCCCAGCAATAATAAAATCGCTGTGGTTCCTGATAACTGGAAGAACTCAGTCTCCTGCATGCAATTATTTTCCTTCTTTTTGTTTTTTCATACCCGCTCAAAGGCAAAGCATAAAAAAACACATGCCAATCCCGTCGCGTTTCTGCTCATCAAAGCAAAAACACGCTGAAACAGGCTTCAAAAGACGCCGAAAACAAATTCAACCCGAGCAGAAACAATGCCGCGCGAAGCGACATTAAAACGGGCAAACAGTACATAACTCGCAACCATCAATGGTGGCTATGCCTTCAACGCTCATATAAAAAACGCTACGGAAAGAACATCCGTGTAAAAGGCTGCCACAAAGACGAGCTTATGTTCCTGACATATCCTTAAGAGGAGAATAATATGTCAGGTTTGGGATATGCTTCGGCATATGAAGCCCGACCGCCTGAATGCAGCCAGATAGAGACAATATAATGCAGCATAAGATGCGCGTGCCTCAGTAGTGATCCCAATGCGACCCGATGTGAAGAGCCGCACACTACGATTCGACTTTATGTTTTTTTTGCGGCTAAGTCCACCCTGCAAAATCAACAAGTGGATAAATGCGAAATTCAAAAACAATATCCAAAAATAAAAATACCGCATAACTGATGTTAAAATCAGTATTATGCGGTATTTTAAAAACTGCTTAATTACTTAAGCAGGGAGCCAAGAATTACTTAGCCTTATTGTCTGCAACCGGTTCGCCTTTATTGCGAACATCAGCAATAGTGGTGCGCAATACTTTAATGCGTACACCTTCAGCAATTTCAACTTCCAGTTCGCCGTCATCGGAAACCTTGGTTACCTTACCAAGAATACCGCCACCGGTTACGACACTGTCGCCACGACGAATTGCTGCCAGCTGTTCCTGACGCTTCTTCATCTGTGTGCGCTGAGGGCGGATGATGAGGAAGTACATAACAACAAAGATGAGAACGAACGGCAAAATGCTCATGAGCATATCAGGACCAACCGGTGAACCTGCTGCTTGTGCGTAGGCCGGAGTGATGAACATGCGGGATATCTCCTTTAAAACCTCAATCAAAAGGCAATTAATACCGGCATTACAATGGTTATTGCGGCAATTGCAACCTTTGCAAAGCAAGAGAGTCTACTTTTCCCTTGTCGATTGTCATGTTACACCTCTTTTCAGCCACATGATAACAAAATGGGCGCTTGAAAATGCCCGACCAAAGCCCGACCGAAGAATATCATTAAATCGTGGCTTAGACTGGAAAATGCATGAGTAATAATAGTCCGACAACCGATACGCTTGAACATAAGCTTGATCGTCTTATTGCTGCTGTTGAGCGTTTGTCCGCCCCTCTGCCTGCTGCACCTGATTTTGAGCAGGCTGATTGCTTCGTCTGGGAACCGGAGCAAACCTATTTGGCACCCGTTGAATCCGTCAATCGCGTTGATATTGACCTGATTCAGGGCGTCGATCTGGTGCGTGACCAATTGGTGGAAAACACAACCCGCTTTGCCAAAGGTTATCCGGCCAATAACGTGCTTTTATGGGGCGCACGCGGCATGGGTAAATCTTCACTTGTCAAAGCGTCCCATGCCAGCATCAATGCAGCGCGCGGCGACGAACCAGCTTTAAAGCTGATTGAAATTCACCGCGAAGATATTGATTCATTACCGGCCTTAATGAACCTCATCAAAAAAGCACCTCACCGCTTCATATTGTTTTGCGATGATTTGTCGTTTGACCATGATGACACATCATACAAATCACTAAAAGCAGCGCTTGATGGCGGCGTTGAAGGCCGCTCTTCCAATGTGATTTTCTATGCAACATCCAATCGCCGCCATTTAATGCCGCGCGATATGATTGATAATGAGCGCTCAAGCGCCATTAATCCATCGGAAGCGATTGAAGAGAAGGTTTCACTCTCGGATCGTTTTGGTCTGTGGCTCGGCTTTCATAAATGCAGTCAGGATGATTATCTGGCAATGATCGATGGCTATGCCACCCATTACAAGCTGCCGGTTGAGCAAGAGCAACTACATCGCGAAGCCCTCACCTGGTCTGCTACCCGCGGCCATCGTTCAGGCCGTGTTGCATGGCAGTTTATTCAGGATCTGGCCGGGCGTTTGCGCGTTCACATCTGATAAAACAAAATATAACTACAAAAAAGCCCCGAAAGAGATCATCTTTCAGGGCTTTTCTTATTTTACGCTAAAATATCAGCTTTCGAGATATTTATTCGGATTAACCGGCGTTGAATTCTTGCGCACTTCAAAATGCAGTTTTGGTGATTTTGCATTGCCGGTCATACCGGATTTAGCAATTTCATCACCGCGACGTACTTTCTGGCCGCGCTGTACGGTAATAGCACTATTATGACCATATACGGTCACCAGTCCGTTATCGTGGCGGATCAGTACCGTATTGCCGAATTCCTTCAAACCATCGCCTGAATAAATCACAACACCGTTTTCGGCTGCCTTAACAGGTGTGCCTTCCGGAACCATAATGTCGATACCGTCATTAACGGCTGTGCCCTCACGCTGACCATAGCTGGACAGGATGCGGCCACGTACCGGCCAGCGCATCTGTGAAATGCCGGTTGAAGACGGTGCAATCGACGCATCTTTCTGCGCATCTTCAATCACTTGATTGCTGGCTTTTGGCGGCGTGTAAGGTTTTACGTCATTGGTCTGATTATTGGCAGCCGGTGCTGTCTTGGTTGCATCAACCGCATTTTGCTGCGGGGCAACGGACGCCACCTGCTGAGGTGCAGTCGCGGCACCCTTAGGCGGAATAATCAAAGACTGACCAACACGGATCGCCCCATTGCTTAAACCATTGGCTTTTTTCAGCTCATCAACCGAAATGCCGTGGCTTTGTGCAATTGCATTTAAAGAATCACCGGCCTTAACGGAATAGCCGCCAGACTGGATAGCCGTTTTAGCAGCAGCAACATTTTGCTGAACCGTTGTTGCAGATGCCGGAATCTGCCCCAGAACCTGCTCCTTAGCGGCCGTTACCTGACTTTGTGCGGCAGTTCCTGCGGCAGCAAACACTGCACCACCTGCCGGAATTTTCAGTGTCTGACCGATTTTAATATTGTTGGCATCGGTAATACCATTGGCCTGCATCAGCTCGGCAGGGCTTACACCCGCACGACGCGCAATACCATAAAGGGAATCACCTGACTGAACGACCATGCTGCTTGCAGCAGCACCTGCGGCGGCAGTCGCCTGACCAATCTGGCTGTTCGCCTGATTGACCACATTTGTTCTTGCCTGATTATATTGATCATTTGCCGATTGCTGAACGGAAGAAACGACCGAACCACTCGACACAGGCGGCAGCTCATTACGCTGTACACTGCCTGATGAAACTGGCTGCACTGATGCTGTATAACCGCCATCAACTTGCTGACCCGAACGATTAACAGGTGCCGATGGCGTCGCGGATGCATAAAGCCCGTCAGAAAAACGCATCGTATCGGCACTGCAACCCGCTGCAAATCCGGCGATCAGAACGATAGCGACGTTCCGCATCAGGCGCTCGGACGTTTGCTGTAAAATTCTGATACGCATTTTGAACCCGTCCATACTC
>JAEWHQ010000078.1 GCA_023387715.1 Pseudomonadota bacterium
ACGTGGTTAGTATGAAGCTAACTGCCGAATGCAGGATTGGTTCCATATTTTTTACATCAGTTTTGTTTGAAAATTGCGTAGAAAACGCATTTTTTCGGACATTTTTGGTGCTTTTCATAAATAAAAAGTCTGATTCACGTCACCGTGATATCGGCACGGAAACGGTGTGAAATGCACAGTCTGTTACCTTTGATCCGGTCATGAAATGGCTCATTTACGCTTCTAAAATATAAAAAATTAACATGGCTGTATCCCTTGTACAATACGGGATGCAGTAAGATTTAGCGCCTTCTGAAATGAGTAGAATTTTGTCTTCGGGTGGACATGAAGTTAGTTTTCTATATAATAAATACGAAATCTGAATTTAATGAGTTCTTATTATTAAAGTTTTTAAGTTATCTACTTGCGGCTTTAATATATGAGTTCATTTTTGCTTGTTTAAGGAGGTTAGGTCTGCCCGACAAGGCAGGGTTAATTTTAATATATGGTATTTATTACGGATAACGATAGTAAAGAAACTTCCGAAAAAGTAAAAATTTCTTTGAAAAATGTTTTCAAAGTTTTTGGCGATCGTCCGGAACGCGCTTTAAAAGAATTGAAGTCCGGAAAATCCAAAACAGATATCCATCGTGAAACCGGCTGCACGATTGGTGTGGATGATGCCGGATTTGAGATTATGGAAGGCGAGATTTTCGTCATTATGGGGCTTTCAGGCTCCGGGAAATCGACGCTGTTACGGTTGCTCAACCGTTTGATTGAGCCAACATCGGGTGTGATTGAAGTTGATGGTCGCGACATAACCAAAATGTCGAAGTCAGAACTTATCGACTTGCGCCGCCGCGATATGAGTATGGTTTTTCAGTCCTTCGCGCTTTTGCCAAACAGGACTGTTTTGAATAATGCTTCCTTTGGGCTGGAAATTGCCGGTGTCGGTGAGGCCGAGCGCCACGAAAAAGCAATGAAGACGCTGGCAGCCGTTGGCCTTGAAGCTTATGCACAAAGCAAACCGGATGAATTGTCCGGTGGTATGAAGCAACGTGTCGGGTTGGCGCGTGCATTGGCAAGCGAGCCAACCATTTTGCTGATGGACGAAGCCTTCTCAGCACTTGACCCGTTGATCCGCACCGAAATGCAGGATGAGCTCATTCGTTTGCAGGCAGAAAACAGCCGCACGATTATTTTCGTCAGTCATGATCTTGATGAAGCGATGCGTATTGGCGACCGTATCTGCATCATGCAGCACGGCAAGGTGGTGCAGGTTGGGACGCCGGATGAGATCGTTTCGCAACCAGCCAATGATTATGTGCGCTCCTTCTTCCGCAATGTGGATGTGTCACAGGTCTTTAAGGCCGGTGATATTGCCCGCAGCACACAGCTGACGATCATTGAGCGTCATGGTGTTTCTGCCGCTGCTGCACTTAAACAAATGGAAAGCGCAGGACGAGAAGTTGCCATTATTGTTGGTCGTGACCGTGGCTATCACGGTATGATCAGTAAAGATGCGCTGATCGACCGTTTGAAATCAAAAGTCGAGCAGCCTTATCGTGAGGCATTTATTCCGGATTTGCAGCCCATTCAGGCGGAAGAATCCTTGTCTGATGTTCTGGGGCGCGTCGCTGAAAGCCGCTGGCCGGTGCCGGTTGTTGATGAAAACAATCGTTATGTTGGTGCGATCAGCAAAACTGCACTGCTTGAAACTCTCGACCGTGCCAGTTGAGCGCAGCCATTCTGCTTCGTTTGAAGCATTGGAATAGTGTGCGTGGAAACAAAGATAAGGATGCATAAAAGTATCCGGAACGGACGGATAAAATGAATTTCGATTTTAGTATTGGTAAGGGTGCCGATATTGTGGTCAATTATATTCTTGACCATTTCACCCCGCTGTTGGATGCAATCTCTGCTGCAATCGGTCTGGTAACCGGTAGTATTCAGCAAGTTTTGCTGTCCTTACCACCAGTCGCTGGCATTCTCATTCTGGCAGCGCTCAGCCTTTGGCGCGTTGGTGGCAAATTCGCACTCTTTACCCTGATTGCCATGGCTTTGGTGCTCCATATGGGGCTTTGGGAAGGCATGATGCAGAGCTTGTCGCTTGTGCTGGCTGCAACCATTATTGCAATGCTGATTGGTATCCCGCTGGGTATCTGGATGGCGCGCAGTGAAACGGTAGCAACTATTACACGCCCTGTACTTGACCTGATGCAAACCATGCCAGCCTTTGTGTATCTTATCCCTGCGGCCATGTTCTTTGGTCTTGGTGCGGTGCCTGGTACAATCGCAACGGTTATTTTCTCAATGCCACCGGTGGTGCGTCTTACCAATCTTGGTATTCGTCAGGTGGATGGGGAATTTATCGAAGCAGGTCTTGCCTTTGGTTGCACCGGAAAACAGTTGCTCTTTAAAGTGCAGCTGCCGAATGCGATGCCTTCCATCATGGCAGGTGTAAACCAGACCATCATGCTGTCGCTTTCGATGGTGGTGATTGCATCGATGATTGGTGCGGGTGGTCTTGGTAATACGGTTCTCACCGGTATTCAGCGCCTTGATGTTGGCACTGGTTTTGAAGGTGGTTTGGCCGTGGTTATTCTGGCGGTCGTTCTTGACCGGATTACACAGAGTTTTGGCAAGGAGCGTTCTGGCTTCCTCAAGCGCCTTGCATTTTTCAAAAAAGAGGCAAGCGACGTCAAGCAGCCTGTGTTGAATAAACAGGAAGCATAAGAGCTGTTTGCGAATGAATTTATGCATCGCTTTGAAAAGCCGTTTTCAAAATTCGAACGTGTAAAAGCGATGCATTGCAAAAATAAAAACCGAAAAGGAGAAGATATGTTTGGGAAACTGACACGTCTAAGCCTGGCGGCATTGCTGGCGGGAACTATGGCAACTTCGGCATTGGCACAGGATGCGAAAACCGTGAAATTGGGTTGGGCTCCATGGTCCGACGCTGAATTTGTCACCAAACTCGCAGCAAAATTGTTGGAAGATAAATACGGCCAGAAAGTTGAGTTGGTTCAGACCGACGTGGCACCACTTTATCAGGGTGTAAGCCGTGGTGATCTGGATGCGATGATGATGGCATGGCTGCCTGCGACCCACGAAGATTATTATAAGCGCGTGGAAAGTAAGGTCGAAAATCTTGGGCCCGTTTATGAGGGCGCAAAGCTTGGCTGGGTTGTGCCAGCCTATATTCCGGAAAGCGAGATCAACTCGATCGAAGATCTGAAAAAGGCCGAAATTCAGGAAAAACTGAAGGGTCAGATCCAGGGTATTGATCCGGGGGCAGGTCTTACCCGCCTGTCGGAAGAAGCCATCAAGGCCTATGGCTTGAATTATAAGCTACAGATTTCCAGTGAAGCGGCAATGCTCACCACTGTTGACCGTGAAATGCGCAAAGACGGCTGGTTTGTAGCTACCGCCTGGAGCCCGCACTGGATGTTCGGTAAATATAAGCTGCGCTATATTGACGATCCGGAAACCGCATTGGGTGATGCAGAACACGTAGATGTGCTGGCGCGCAAAGGCTTTGCGGAAGAAAACCCTGAAGTTGCTGGCTTCTTGAAGCGGATGAAACTGCCGATTGATGAGTTGGAAGCTGCGATGTTTAATGCGCAGGAAACTTCTTATGAAAAAGCGGTTGATAAATATATTGAAGAAAATCCAGACCGCATCAAGGAATGGGTTGAAGACAAATAAGTAAACTGAAAGCGGCGGCTTCACATTGAAGCCGCCGCTTTTTTAATCAGCTGCGGCGGGCAAATAAAATGCCGCAAATGATGATAATGCCGCCGATAATCTGCATCATACCGATTGGCTCACTGAGAATAAGCCATGCC
>JAEWHQ010000102.1 GCA_023387715.1 Pseudomonadota bacterium
CCACTATTGCGACAAGCTCGCTTTCAACTGCTGCACAACAACAAAGTTTTGGCAGCGCCAAACCGGTGCGCCTCAATTACAGCGCCAGCAAAGCCCAGGAAACCGGTTTTGATCATGCTTTTGTCGGCAGTGAATTAAACTGTGCGGCATGCGGCCATGCCCATATGGCTGACCCGTCGCAATTAAGCGGTGACTTCAACTGGAAAACCGCATGGTCGGCAATCATGGCTGTGGGTTTGCGCCCCTGCTCAGGCGCTTTGATAGTGCTGACTTTTGCTTTGTTAAACGGTTTGGTGATCGGTGGTCTGATTTCGGTTTTTGCAATGGCCTTCGGCACATTCCTAACCGTTGCAGCGCTGGCAACACTGGCAGTAACTGCTAAAAATGTTGTGCTGAAACTCATGGGACATAAGGCCATGTCCTTCCGCGTTCAGGCTTTTATTGAAGCGGGGGCAGCGCTGCTGATTACCCTTGTCGGCGCCTTGCTATTTACCGCTGCCTTGCTTGGATAAAAACTATTTCTGGCTGCGGGCACGGAGCCAGAAAACGCCAAAAAATGCCAAAACAAAAAGCACTGCGAAAACGGCTGCTGCCACCAGTGAATATTCACCAAGCCAAAGCATGATCGGCGGCAATAAATAGCCAAAAAACGCAAAACCAAACATAATGCAGGCAGCTGCGATGGCAGGCCCCTGCCATTCAGGCTTTGTTTTATTGTTCTGCTGCACTTTGCCAGACTGTTGCTCGTTCATTATCTCTCCTCCGGCAAGGGCATAAAATCATGCGTCAAGCAGATGCCAATATTGGCAGGCCTGCTTATAACTTGGCCTGCCATTTTCTTGCATGATTGCGCGCCTCAGAGCAAGCTCCTTCTTCAGATGCTTTGTTCCGCCTTAATAAAGCTTTCCAGCTTACGGATCTGCTCACCGTTTTCGTTAAAATTAGCAGGATTGAGCCAAGCCTGATAAGCACGCTTCAAAGCCGGCCACTCACTGTCGATTATTGAAAACCACGCACTGTCGCGATTAAGGCCTTTGGCAACCATATGTTGACGGAATATGCCCTCAAACGTGAAGCCAAAACGCAAGGCCGCGCGTTTTGACGGCTCATTATCATTGTTGCACTTCCACTCATAACGGCGATAGCCTAGCCCGTCGAACACATATTGCATAAACAAATATTGTGCTTCTGTTGCCCCGCGTTGACGCGAAATGGCAGGCCCCCAATAGATATTGCCAATTTCAATCACGCCATATTGCGGCTCAATACGCATCAAAGCCTGCCGTCCGGCAACCAAGCCTGTTTTCTTGTCAATGAGAGCAAAAAATATCGTTTCCGTATTGGCTGCACTTTGCTCAAGCCAAGGTGTAAAATCTTCACGGCTTGCCGGTGGTTGATCAAACAAATAACGAAAACGCTGATCGACATCAGCAACCGACGAGGCAGCATAAAGCTGATCGCCATGGCGTTCGACATTTAATGGTTCCAGACGAACATATTGCCCGTCCAGAATTATGCGTTGCGGTTTTTCACGCGGCGTCCAGTTCGTCAAATCAGTCATTTCATATGCTCCAGCTGTTTTTAAAATGGAGCAATAAAACCGCATTAACGCAATGCGGTTCTATCAACTGAAACGGCTTTCACCATCGCATAAACATCATCGCCCGCATGCAATGACAAATCTGCCACGGATTTGCGTGTCAATCTTGCTCCCATTTGCTGTCCAGCATAGGAAAGTGTGAGACGTGCAAAAGAGCCGCTTTCGTCATTAATAGCGGTGATTTTTACCGGCAGTATGTTGCGGATGCTTAAACCTTCCGGCTTATTTCGCGCGATCGAAACATCGCGCTCACGAATGCGTAAACGCAGTCGCATCCCCTTCTCAACGCCCTGATCGGTGATCTGAAAAGCAGTGCCGTTCAGATCAATCGTTGCGATCTGATAAGCCGCATCGTAATCCGTCACTTCACCTTCCAATAGCACCCCGCTGCCGTCACCCTGATTATCAATCAACGGGAAAACCTCAGCCACGGGGCCGCTTGCCACCACATTTCCACCCGCTAAAAGCACCAGCGTATCAGCAAGACGCGCCACTTCATCAATCTCATGACTGACATAGACAATCGGCACTCCGCTTTCATCACGCAGCATTTCCAAATAGGGCAAAATTTCCTGCCGCCGCACCCGGTCAAGTGAGGATAAGGGCTCATCAAGCAGTAACAATGCCGGATCAGACAGAAGCGCCCTGCCGATTGCCACGCGCTGTCGCTCTCCACCCGACAAATGTGTTGGTTTGCGGGTGAGCAGATTTTCCAGCCCCAAAAGCTGCACAATATCATCAAATGAGCGCGAAGCCCGTCTTTTGTCCGCCCCCAACCTTTTGCCAGCCCATCGCGCATAAGTCAGATTACGGGCAACCGACATATTAGGAAAAAGCCGCGCGTCTTGAAAAACATAGCCGATACGGCGTTTTTCAGGAGGTAGAAAAATGCCTTTTTCTTTGTCAAACAACACATGATCGCCGATAGCAATGCGCCCTGAAGCGGGGCGCAATGTGCCGGAAATCATCTTCAACAAGGTGGTTTTTCCTGCGCCCGAATGACCGAACAAGGCGGTTACGCCCTGATCGGCGGTAAAATTCGCTTTCACCGGAAAAGCACCATTAAAACCGGTAAGCGAAACAACAAGACCCGTCATTTTGCACCTGTTGACAATTTACGCTGCAACCATTCAGACAATATCACCGCACAAATAGAAAGGGCTGCCGAAACCAAAATGAGCTTAAAGGCTGCACTATCGCCGCTTGGTGATTGCAACAAAGAATAAATCGCCAAGGACAATGTCTGCGTTTGTCCCGGAATGTTGGAAACAAATGTGATGGTTGCACCAAACTCGCCAAGCGCCTTGGCAAAACCAAGGACGGCTCCGGCAATAATACCGGGTAAAAGTGCCGGTAAAGTTACCGTGGAAAAGCTCATCAGCCAGCTTGCACCCAATGTGCGCGCTGCTTCTTCCAAGCCTTGATCAAGATTTTCAATCGACAATCTGATCGGGCGAACCAACAGCGGAAACGCCATTGTTCCGGCCGCCAAGGCAGCACCCGTCCAGCGGAAGGAAAAGCTCACCCCCAGCCATTCCTGCAAAGGTGCGCCAAGCGCCCCTTTGCTGCCGAATAAAATCAGCAGTAAATAGCCCGTCACCACAGGCGGCAAGACCAGCGGCATGGTGACCACGGCCTGCACAAAGCTTTTGCCGGGAAAGTTAAACCGTGCCAACACCCAAGCAACTGCAAAGGCCAATGGCAATGCGAACAGGATCGCGGTTAAGGCGATCCTGAGCGACAGAGCTATAATCTGCCAATCTTGTGGAGAAAGATTCACTGACCTGTCTCAGCTGCCTTGACGAAACCTTTATCTGCGATGATTGCCTGTCCGGCATCGCTTTCCAAAAATGCCAGAAAAGCCTTGGCTTCATCATTCGCACCCTTAACCAAAGCGGCCGGATAAAGAATAGCTTTGTGGCTATCGGCCGGAAAACGATAGGCTTCCACCAGATCGGTTGTCACCGCACGGTCGGACGCATAAACAATCGCCGCATTGACCTCATCGCGGCTGACATATTGCAAGGCCACGCGCACATTTTCAGTGAAAACAGCATTGCCTTCAATTTTGCCCCAGATATTCAAATGCTCAAGCGCTGCCTTGCCATATTTACCGGCTGGCACATTGGACGGATCGCCCATGGCAAAACGTGCGCCTAACAGCTTTTCCAGCTCGCTGTCAGCTTTATCTTTTTGCGTGGCAATCACCAGCGCATTGCCTGCAATAACGGCGCGTGATTCATCTTCAATCAGCTTGCGCTCTTGCAAATAATCCATCCAGTCGAGATCAGCAGATACAAAGATTGATGCAGGCGCGCCCGCTTCCACCTGTTTGGCCAAAACGGATGATGCCGCAAAAGATGCAACAACATCAATGCCGTCTTTTTCTTTGAATTGCTTGGCTGCTTCTTCAATCACATCTTTCATGCTGGCTGCGGCAAAAACAGTTACCTGCTCGGCGGCAGACACCAAAGATGTCACCAAACAAGACAAAGCCACGGCACAGCTGAATAAAATTTTCTTCATTGACCTCCACCCCGGAATGCTGGCAACAGCACCCCTCTCCCATTATCAAGATTAAACCACCGTTATATTCTTAGCGATATAATGAACTAAGCATAAATTCGGCGCTTCACCAAACAAAAAAAGCTCCCCGAAGGGAGCTTTGATCTTTTAAGCAATGATGCAGATAAAACCTGTCTTAGCTGCCTATATGACGGGCACGACCATGTTTTTTCGCCAGCATGATTTGTTTCTCGCGCTCGGCATAACGGGCACGATCTTCATCGGTGCGCTCGTCATAGCAAGCCTCGCATGAAATGCCTTGCTTAAATTTCGGTGACAGCTTGTCTTCCGGCGTAATCGGACGGCGGCAAGCGCGGCAAAGTTCGATATCACCTTCCACCAGACCATGGCCAACCGATACGCGCTCGTCAAAGACGAAACATTCGCCTTCCCACATGCTTTGTTCAGCCGGAATATCTTCCAGATATTTCAAAATGCCGCCTTTGAGATGGTAAACATCATCAAAGCCCAAGCCTTTGACAAAAGCAGTTGCTTTTTCACAGCGGATACCGCCCGTGCAGAACATCGCGATTTTTTTGCCCTCCAGCTCATCACGATGTTGCTCCACCCATTCCGGAAATTCGCGGAATGTTGTGGTGCAAGGGTCAATCGCACCTTCAAAAGTGCCGATCGCATATTCGTAATCATTACGCGTATCAACAAGAATGGTGTTCTCGTCGCAGATCAAATCATTCCAGTCTTCAGCTGCCACATAGGTGCCAACACTTTGCAGCGGATCAATACCTTCAACACCCATGGTGACGATTTCGCGCTTCAGCTTAATTTTCAGGCGATAGAACGGCAGCTTGCTGGCGGTCGAATATTTAAGCTCCAGACCTTTAAGCTCCGGAATCGCTTCAATATAATCGATAAGTGCCGCAATACCTGCTTCTGTGCCCGCAACCGTGCCGTTGATGCCTTCACTTGCAAGCAGCAGCGTGCCTCTGACATCGTGCTTGTTGCACAATTCAGTCAAAGGTTCGCGCAACGCTTCAAATTGCGGCAGTTTCGCAAATCGATAGAGTGCGGCAACGGTAAAAACGGGTGCAGACGTGTTCATATTTTTCAGTGCCAGTTCGATTTTTTAATGCAAGGATTGCGTCAGACATTCTTAATTGTCGCAAAATATCTCTAACGCATTGATTTTAATCAATAGTCACGTTCCATCCATAAAACGCGCTTGTTTCTACCTCTGACGTAGCGCTGAAAAGCACAATTTTCAAGCTCACATTTATCCCCCACCTGCCAAGATAGACGACAATGGTCTTTTTCAAGCCAGAAAAGGAACATCAATGTTTAACAAGGATACAATCAACGCAGTTCTGACAATCGCTTTTGAATATCAGCTTGATCCGGCAGCTTTGCTGGCTGTTGCCGAAATTGAATCAGGCGGCAAAACCGCCTATCTGGTCAATGGAAAATTTGAACCGGCAATCCGGTTTGAAGGCCATTATTTTGACCGCAGACTAACGGGTTCAATCCGTGAGCGGGCGCGCACGGAAGGTTTGGCACATCCGTCAGCTGGAAAAATCCGCAATCCTGCCAGTCAAACGGCCCGATGGGCACTGCTGGAACGTGCCATAAAAATCAACCGGAAAGCCGCGCTCGAATCAACCTCATGGGGATTAGGGCAAGTCATGGGCGCCCATTGGCAATGGCTGGGCTTCAAAAATATTGATGCTCTTGTGACCCTTGCCCGCAATTCTGTCTCCGGCCAGATCATGCTGATGACACGGTTTATTCTCCAGTCCGGTTTGCAGCAAAGCCTGCATAAACAAGACTGGGCGCATTTTGCCAAAAGCTATAACGGGCCGGCTTATGCCAAAAACCAATATGACCTGAAGCTTGAGGCCGCCTGGATCGGCTGGAAAATCCGTCTGGCTCATGAAATGCCGCGGCTTGAAACCAGTATCAGTGTAGACAAACCCATCCCGGCCATTTAAATCGGTTCGTATAAATTTGCAGATGCGGAACAGTTCATAACCACCGGAGCTCACATGTCTCAAAAGATCGATCTTCTCAAGCCAGTGCTTACAGGCCAGCCGGTCATTCCGGTTTTGCTCATCG
The DNA here is from genome assembly GCA_023387715.1 of Pseudomonadota bacterium. Lineage (GTDB taxonomy): Bacteria > Pseudomonadota > Alphaproteobacteria > Rhizobiales > Rhizobiaceae > Paenochrobactrum > Paenochrobactrum glaciei. Next base: position 6,233 of record JAEWHQ010000102.1, read on the forward strand.
ACAAGGTAGAACATGCGGTTCCGCTTGCGCGTGCGCTTGCTAAAGGTGGTTTGCCTGCCATTGAAATAACGCTTCGCACCACTGCTGCACTGCAAGCAATCAAAGCTGTAGCCGATGAAGTACCGGAAGCCATTGTTGGTGCAGGCACAATTCTGGATGCAAAAAACTATCAGGATGCAGTGGCCGCAGGCTCACGCTTTATCGTCAGCCCCGGCGTTACCCGCAACATTCTTGATGCTGCCAATGACAGTGCCGTGCCATTATTGCCAGCCGCCATTACACCGGGCGAAATGCTGAGCCTTCGTGATGAAGGCTATCGTTATTTGAAATTCTTCCCTGCCGAACAATCCGGTGGTGCAGCATTTTTGAAAGCCATGTCTTCACCATTGGCCGATCTTTCTTTCTGCCCGACCGGTGGCATCAGCCTTGCCAACGCCAATAATTATTTAAGCCTGCCAAATGTAATTTGCGTGGGTGGCTCATGGGTTGCACCACAAAATCTGGTTGAGGCCGGAGATTGGGATGCCATCACCAAGCTGGCAAGCGATGCCTGCAAGCTAAAAGCTTAAAACTGACAACGAAAAAGCCCTGAGTTTTCAGGGCTTTTTTATCGCTGCAATTTCATGCCGACATAAATGCTGTTGGAGCGATAATCGCGTGAAGCCAGATCACTTTTCATCTGTTCATGACGCAGCCGCGCATTGAGCGCTACAAAACGGTTGATCCAATAGGTCGCGCCAATTTGCGCACCATACATATAATCAAAGCCGGTATTGTCTTTATTATCGCGGATACGTGTATCAAGCCCTGCAGTCAGCATCAGGTTGGAGCGAATATGATGGTTCACTTCAAGGCTTGCCAGATATAAGAGCGAGCCACTGACATTGGCCGTTGTCGCCCCTTCCACAAGGGTGCGGGCATTGAGTGCCACATCCGTGCCACGGCGCGGCGACCAGTTCACAAGCGCATTAAACGCCAATCCATCCACATTACGCAAACGGTCATCATCCAGTTGCGCACGTAAATAACCGACCGATAATTCACCGTTGAATTTTTCGCCGAGATCAAACATCAACCCCGCATTGGC
>JAEWHQ010000113.1 GCA_023387715.1 Pseudomonadota bacterium
TATGTTCCGCTCCAGCTTTTCGTCCATGCTTGGCTTGGCACTTGTGCTTGTTTTCCTGTTTCTGGCAGCTTTTGGCCAGTGGCTGGTGCCTTATCCAGAAGATGCAGCCGGTGCAGTGCATATGAGCCAGCGCCTTCTGCCGCCAAGTGCTGAACACTGGTTTGGTACCGATGAAATGGGTGCAGATATTTTTTCGCGCGTTATCATCGGCGCACGCACAAGCCTTTGGATCGGCATTGTTATCACCGGGCTTGGCGCGCTGATCGGCATTCCGCTTGGTATTATTGCCGGTTACAAAGGCGGCTTGGTTCGCGCAGTTATCATGCGCGTCACAGAGCTTTTCCTTGCAGTGCCGGGTCTCGCACTCGCCTTGGCCATTGTTGCAGCCCTTGGTGCCAACCTCACCAATTGTCTGATTGCTTTGGCGATTGTCTGGTGGCCTGGTTATGTGCGTCTGGTGGAAGCCAAAACACTTTCCGTCAAAGAAGAATTATTTGTGGAATCCGCCCGTTCCATCGGTGCGAAAACCCCATGGATTTTGTGGCACCATATTCTGCCCAACTGCCTTTCACCGATCATTGTCAAAATGAGTATGGATATGGGCATGGCGATTTTGTCTGCTGCGGGCTTGGGCTTTATCGGCCTTGGCGCACGCCCGCCGTCACCGGAATGGGGCGCCATGATTTCCATCGCCCGCAGCTATATGCCGGACTGGTGGTGGTATTCTTTCTTCCCTGGTGCAGCCATTTTCCTGACCGTGCTGGGCTTTAATCTCTTAGGCGATGGCCTGCGTGATATTCTCGACCCGCGGAGCCGCGAAAGATGAGTGAATTATTGTTAAAAATTCAGGATTTCAGCCTGAACATCGGAACATTTGACGGCTCGCTGCCAATTCTTACAAACATCAATCTGGATGTTTATCGCGGCGATACACTTGGTATTGTCGGCGAAAGCGGCTCGGGCAAAACCGTGTTGATGCGAACAATTTTAGGTATCGGGCCAAAGCGCTCCGAAGTTAAAAACGGTTCGATGCATTTCGATAATATCGATCTGATCGGTCTGGATAATAAGGGCTGGCGCAAAATTCGCGGCACCCGCATTTCCATGATCTTTCAGGATCCGATGACCTATCTTAATCCGCTTTTCACCGTTGGCCAGCAAATCGGCGATGTAATGAAAGCGCATGAAAAAGCGGCTGACGGCGTACAGTCCGGCAAGCAGCAGCGCAAAGAGGTAACACTGGAACTGCTCGGACAGGTCGGTATTCCTGAACCTGAGCGCGTCTTTAACAGCTATCCGCATCAGCTCTCCGGCGGTATGCGCCAGCGCATTCTGATTGCGATGGCACTTTGCGGCAAGCCGGATCTGCTGATTGCCGATGAACCAACCACAGCACTTGATGTGACCGTACAGGCGCAAGTGCTGGATCTCATCAATGAGCTGGTTAAAAAGCTTAATCTCACCGTTATTATGATCAGCCATGATATGGGGGCCATTGCCACTGTCGCGAAACGCTGTGCTGTCATGTATAAGGGCGAAATTGTTGAGCAGGGTTTGACGAATGACATCCTGACTAACCCGCAAAATGACTATACCAAGCGTTTGCTGGCAGCGATGCCGGATATCAACAATCCGGTTGCGACAACTGAAACCGCGACCGTAACTGACGAAAAACCGTTCCTGCAAGTCAGTGATCTCAAGAAGATTTATAAGCTAAAAGATGGCGGTGAGTTTGCAGCTGTTGGCGGCGTGAGCATTCATGCCAATAAAGGTGAAATCGTTGGCATTGTCGGTGAATCCGGCTCTGGTAAATCAACCCTCGCCCGCCTTATCTTGCGCCTTGTTGAGCCAACATCAGGTGACGTGCTTTTTGATGATAAAAACATCTGTCAGCTCAGCCAGGAAGATATGCGGCTGATGCGGCGCCATATGCAGCTTGTGTTTCAAAATCCGCATTCAGCGCTTAATGGCCGTCACAATATTGCCGATGCGATTGGTGAGCCATTGCGTCTGCAATCAAAGCTAAAACGCCACGAAATTGAAGCGCAAGTCGATAAATTACTCGACATTGTGCAACTACCGCGCAATTTCAAATATCGCTATCCGCATGAATTATCCGGTGGTCAAAAGCAGCGTATTTGTATTGCCCGTGCAGTGGCGCTTAATCCGAAATTACTGATCCTTGATGAGCCGACATCCGCACTTGATGTTTCGGTGCAAGCGCAAGTGCTGGAGTTTTTGCAGGAGCTGCGCCGTGATCTTGATCTGACTTATCTCTTTATTTCACATGATCTGGCGGTGATTAAAGAAATTTGCAATCGCGTGATTGTCATGCGTCGCGGCCTTATTGTTGAGCAAGGCACGGTTGAAGATATTTTCAGCAATCCGCAACAACAATATACCCGCGATCTGATTGAAAGTGGACGTAAAACATCCCGTGCGGCTTTGGGGCTATAAATATCTGGGGCATTTAAAAGTGCCCCAGATTAATCAGCCAATCAATGCGCGGCAGATACCAGCCGAAGCAATGCCAATCACAACGGTCGGCAACATCGAAAAACGGGTAGCTGCAAAAATCGTAATAGCCAAGGCTAAGAGATCAGCCGGATTATTAGAAACAAAATCCGGCGCGATCACTGAAATCAGCACGCAACCGGGTGCTGCTTCCATCACCGCAGTTGCGCGTTTGCTCAAAACGCGGTTACGCAGCAACATATAGCCACCAATACGGGTGAGATAGGTTACGCCTGCCATCAGAAGAATGGTAACGGCAACAATCGGATCAATCATTCTTTTTCTGCCAGAAAATAAGCCGCCACCAAGCCGGAAACCGCACCAGCTGCCACATACCATGCACCCGGCACAATCAGATAAAATGTTGCCGCAACAACAAGGCTGACAAGCCATGGACGCGCAGCCGCAAAGCCTTTCCACATTCCGGCCAGCAGAACCAGAAAGACCGCCGGAAACGCCATATCAAGGCCATAGACCCGCAAGTCACCCATCATCGGGCCAAAGCCTGCGCCAAGCACTGTAAACACCACCCACATCACATAAAGCGGCAGTGCCACACCCATATAAAAAGGCAGACTAAAAGGTGTCATAAAGCCTTGTGCTTTACGCTTGCGCGCATCATCCAGACCCAGCGCCCAGCTTTCATCACACATCAAAAACAGCGCACCCAAGGCGGTGCGCTTCGGCAAATGCTTAATGAAAGGCGCCAAAGCAGCACCCATCAGTAAATGGCGGCTATTGACCAGAAAAGTGATCGCAACAATCAGCAAAATATGTGGTGGTGATGTCCAGAGCTGAATGGCGGCAAATTCCGAACCACCGGCAAAATTAAGCCCTGTCATCAGCGGCACTTCTGCAAGGGTCAAGCCCTTTTGTGCCGCTTGCGCACCCAATACCACAGCATATGGCACGATACCAAGCAGTACCGGCGCACCGGTTGTCATACCGCGCCAAAATTCTGAACGCCAAGCCGCTTTGGTTTTTGACGGCACATAGGTCTGCGAAATATCCATGATACACTATCTGAATGAATGAACTTTTGTAGCAAGATAATCCATTATCAGAGCAATTTCATGGCTATTATTGACTTAAAATATATCATTATGGCATATAATAGTAATTATGATTTTATAATTGGAATTAATAGCCAATGCGTTTGGATGAGACTGATAAGAAGGTTCTCCGTGTGCTGCAACGAGACGGCCGGATCGCCAATAATGATTTAGCCCGCGAGGTGGGTTTGTCACCTTCTCCTTGTTTGCGCCGTGTCAAATTATTGGAAGAAGCAGGCGTCATTGATCGTTATGTAGCGGTTCTTAATCCGGCTAAGGTCAACAAAGGATTGACCTTTTTCACCCGTATCAAACTCGACAAACAAGATGAAAAAAGCCTCAAGCACTTTGCGGAAGAAATTAAAAAACTGCCGCAAGTTCAGGAATGCTATTTTATGCTTGGTGATTATGACGTGATCATTCGTGTGGTTGCGGCTGATCTGGAAGACTACCGGCGCTTCCAGTCTGAATCTCTAAGCCAGATTGAAGGCGTACAAAATCTTAAAACCGACGTATTGAGCCAAACGGTCAAACAGAGCTTTGTTGTACCAGTGTAAAAACTATACCGGATAAATTTTTGCACTTAATCTGCGCTATTTCAAAACCTTGATTTGCCATGCTATAGCTACAGCCTTCCATTCGAAGCTGTCAGTTTTTGGCTGACACGGCATATTAAAAATTCAGGTGAATTTACGTGAATATTCTCAATGACCTGACTGTGCATCAGTTTGTCACCCGCCTTCTTATGATGCTTGTCGTCACCGCTTTTTATGGCGCATGGATTTCCGTACTCGCGAAATGGCTTGATGATAAACGCCCACAGCGTGAAGGGCATTTGTCACTCAATCCGGCGGCCAATATTTCCTATGGCGGGCTAGCGATGGCGGTTTTGTTCAGCCATGGCTGGATCAGACCAATCCGGCTTTCAGTTGCTGGCAAAGCATCACAAATGCTGCGCATCGTGCTTATTATACTGATCGGCAGTGTCGTGGCGCTCACCACGATACCGCTGCTTGATATTGTGCGCCCCTATATTCATCAGGCACTGTCGCGCACAAGCGGCTATTATGTGCTTTATAGTGTGCAGGTTATTCAGGAGCAGATGTTAGGACTGGTATTATTAAGCCTTATTCCGCTTCCGGGCTTTTTAGCCGGCAATTTGTGGCGGATTATCCTGCCTAAAAATGATACAAAACTCATCAGATTTGAGCCATTTTGCCTAAGTTTGATGATCATCATTCTTATTCTTGGCTGGTTCCCTGACACCAGCAACTTGATTAAAATGCTGCGTTTGATCTAAACAAAAACAGCTCCCTTGCGGGAGCTGTTTTTTTTATAATCAATTATCAAAATGTTGCTTAGTGGCTGTCGCCGGCAACGCCTTCATAACCATATTTTTCCATGATCTTGCCAATCGTGCCATCTGCGGCCAGCGCCTCAATCGCCTGATCAACTTCTGTTCTGAGGAAGCTGTCACGGGCATCAACCAAAGCACCAACCTTAGTGTAAACATTCGGCACAGGCTTTAAATCCACCAAACGTAAATCTTTAGCTTCCGGATTATTTTTCTTTAGCTGCGAATAAGTTGGCTGCCACAACATGATGCCGCCCAAACGGCCGTCGTTCAGGCGCTTAACCATCAAATCCATATCCGCATAAGGCAAACGAACCCAACGCTTTGTTTCAGGCTGCTGTTGCGACCAAGTAATATAAACCATCTCACCCATGCTCTGCATGGATGTACCGAGCATGCGATCAAATGGAATATCGCCAAGACTTTTCCAGTCCGGCTCAATCACAGCCATAACATAAGGCAGAGATACATAAGGGCGTGTCATAGCTGCCCAATCAGGAAAAGCAGATTCTTCCTGAACCGACATGCCCATCATCACATCGCAATCATTGGTCATCGCAATTTGCAATTCCTGCAAAAAGCCGTCACCACTCAGCGGAAATCCGCCGAAACCTTCTTTGAAATCAACTTTGAGAAACAGTGCATCACCGATAGCTTTTGCAATATCGCGATCAAAATCGCGCAAACGGCTGTTTGCATCATTGCAAAAAATCAGGCTATCGCCTTTCTGGCGGCGGCTGTTATTCAACAACTCTTCAGGAATGCCAGAGGTTTGAGCTAAAACCGGTATCGTCATCGTGGTTACGAGCAAAAGGCTGCAAATGCCGCTACGTAATGATTTGATCAACTGGCGCATATTTTCAATCCTGATTTGAAATCATCCAAATAAGAAAAGGGCCGAAGCCCTTTTCCATTTTTATGTGGTCGTTTGACGATTACTTAGCTGCTGGCAGCTTGTAAACGAAGATCGAGTTACCTGCACCTGATGGCAGTGGTACTTCTGGGAATGCTGAAGAAATCGAGCTTGCAGCGTTCGAGTAACCGGTTGGAACAACCAGATACTGTTCACCGTCGATTTCGTAGGTTACAGGCGAACCACCGATTGGCGCGTTCAAACGCTGTTCCCAAACAACTTCACCAGTTACCTGATCCCAAGCTTTGATGTAACGAGCTGCGTCACCACCAAATACCAGACCACCACCGGTTGCGAGAACCGAAGAAGTCATCGAAGGACGGCTACGTGCCTGCCACTTGGATTCACCCTGCTTAGGGTTGATATCCAGAGCCTGCATCAGACCAGCTTCTTTGATGCCTTCTGGCAGAACGCGTGGGCCGAACTTAACAGAACCAACAGCGTTACCAGCTGAGAACTCGGACTGGGTCGGAGTTACAGTGTTGCAAGCTTCGGTCATTGGAACGAAGAAGGATTTGGTCAGCGGGCTATATGCACCTGCCTGCCACAACTTACCACCGGAAACGGAAGCACAAATCATTGCACCTTCGCCAACAGCACTTGGGATCAGGCTTTCGTCCAGATGAACTTTACCGTCTTTGTCGATTGACTTAACGACGTTCTGAACGATGGTTTCTTTTGACCAGAGGTACTTACCGGTGTCGCGATCAAGAGCGAAAGCAATACCGTTCTTACCTGGGATCGAAACCAGCATGTGGTGCATTTTGCCGTCGATTTCCTGGTCAACCAGAACGCGTTCGAACGGGCTGTCCAAGTCCCAGTTGTCGCGTGGCAGATGCTGGAAGTACCACTTCAGCTCACCAGTGTCGACATCAAGAGCAACAGTGGAGTTGGTGTAAAGCACATCGCCATCACCCGAACCACGGATCAGCTCAGCATATGGACCAGGCATACCAACGCCCCAGAAGGTCATGTTGGTGCGCGGGTCGTAAGAACCGGTTGCCCAAGGTGTACCACCCCAGCGGTTTTCTGGTGGAACAACGCCCCAGCTCTTCTGCTGTTCTGGGTTGTTTGGATCATCAATGGTGTTGAAGCGCCACAGTTCTTCACCTGTATTCAGGTCATGAGCCATGATGTAGCAACCGCCAGCAGTACCGGCAATCGAGCAACCGGAAATCGCGCTGATGATCTTGTCTTTAACGATGAGTGGTCCGACGGTGTAGGAGTAACCCTTCATCACGTCCAGAACTTCTTTTTCCCAGACAACTTTACCGTCTGCTGCATTCAGCACAACGATTTTCGCATCAGGAGTGGTCAAAACGACCTTGTCGCCGGTCAGAGCAATAGAGTTTTTCTGACGACGAGCCTGGTTAGCCTGATAGCTCCATGCCTGTGGAATTTCGGTTGCGACGTGGCGGTATTGCCAGATCAGATCACCGGTTTTAGCATCGAGTGCTTCAACAACAGCGTTGCTGGTCTGTAGGAACATGATGCCGTCGTGGATCAGCGGAACAGTTTCCTGAATACCGGCTTCAGCCATTGGCCAAGCCCAAGCAAGCTGCATGTCCTTGAC
>JAEWHQ010000184.1 GCA_023387715.1 Pseudomonadota bacterium
CAGCACAACCTGCCGCATAAATGCGCATAATTTCACGCCCTGCTTCAAGAGCGGCAAGCTCCAGCTCTTGCAGCAGTAATGCTTCATAGAATGCAGCAGATGTCATTTCATTCATTGTTTAAATCGACCAAGAATCAGTACCATAACTGCCGATTATACCGCGCTTCGTCAGATAATGCTCAATCTCAGCCAATAATTCTTCCACATTGCGACCATCGGTTTGCAGATGCAAATCCGGTGTGTGAGGGCGCTGATAAGGGCATCAATACCGGTAAAATCCTGTATTTCACCAGCAAGCGCCTTGGCATAAAGCCCTTTGGGGTCGCGCTCAATGCAGGTTTCAAGCGGTGTATCAACAAAGATTTCAATAAAATCCTCATCGGCAAAACGCGCCCGCAAACGATCACGATCCGCTTGTAATGGCGTGATAAGTGCTGCCAACACAATCAGTCCTGCATCCAGCATTAAATGCGATACATCACCGATACGGCGAATATTTTCGCTGCGATCTGCCTGACTAAATCCCAGATCGCGGTTTAACCCATGGCGCAGATTATCGCCATCAAGCAGATAGGTATGTTTGCCCAGACTATGAAGCCGCTTTTCCAATAACCCCGCTAAAGTGGATTTTCCTGAGCCGGAAAGACCGGTAAACCACAAGACAACAGGTTTTTGGAACTTCTGTTCGGCACGCGCTTTGGCATCCAGCACCACACTTTGCCAATGGATATTGCTGGCTTTATGGCCGTTTTCGCGGATCATCCCCGCAGCCACCGTTTTATTGCTCACACGGTCAATCAGCACAAATGCACCGGTCGCACGCTGATTTTGATAAAGGTCAAAAACCAGCGGCAAATTAAGTTGCAACTGGCAAAGCCCGATTTCATTCAAGGCCAGTTCGTGCGTTTCCGACGGTGTAAAACTTTCAATATCAATACGATGCTGAAGCTTTGTGATGGTCGCGCTCACCTGATCGGTTTCAGTGCGCAACCAATAGCTTTGTCCGGCACGCAAGGGCGCATCGTCAAAATTGATCATCTGCGCCACCAGTTGGTCGCTTAAAATCGGCCTGTCATCCGTGCCGCTCAGCATCGAGCCGCGCGACAAATCCAATTCATCTTCCAGAAGAAGTGTGACCGCCTGCCCCTCGAAAGCCTCCTGCAAATCGCCTTGCGCGCTGATGATACGGCGCAATTTTGTTTGCTTGCCGGTGTGGGCAACCACGACAGTATCGCCTATCTGCACATGGCCAGAACTGAGCGTACCGGCAAATCCACGGAAATTAGCATCGGGACGGCTGACATATTGCACCGGAAAACGAAAGACCTGCTCGTCAGGCGCTTTTTCCAAAGGCACCGTTTCTAAATGCTCCAGCAATGTTGGCCCCTGATACCAGGGTGTTTTGGCTGAATGCAGACTGACATTGTCGCCAAAACGGGCAGAAATCGGAATGGCTTCGATGCTGGCAAAGCCGAAGTCTTTGGTCAGCTCCATATAAGCAGCCGCAATTTCCTCAAAAACAGCTTGCGAGTAATCAACCAGATCAATCTTATTAACCGCCAGAATAATATGGCGAACGCCTAACAGGCTGGCGATAAAACTATGGCGGCGCGTCTGCGTAATCAGCCCTTGACGTGCATCAACCAGCACAATCGCCAGATCAGCGGTTGAGGCACCGGTTGCCATATTGCGGGTATATTCGGCATGTCCGGGCGTATCAGCGACAATAAATTTTCGTCTTTTGGTCGAGAAAAACCGATAGGCTACATCAATGGTGATACCCTGCTCGCGCTCGGCTTCCAGCCCATCCATGAGAAGCGCAAAATCAATCTCATCACCGGTTGTGCCAAATTTCCGGCTGTCATTTTTCAAATGCGCCAGCTGGTCTTCAAAAATACCCTGCGCATCATAAAGCAAGCGGCCGATCAAGGTTGATTTGCCATCATCCACCGAGCCGCAGGCTAAAAACCGCAACAGGGTTTTGTTTTCCTGCTCTTGTAAATAATCGGCAATACGGGTTTCAACACTTTCTGCGCCAGCTTGAGGTGTATCCAACAAAACCATCAGAAATATCCCTCACGCTTTTTCTTTTCCATCGAGCCGCTTTCATCGAGGTCAATCATCCGGCCTTCACGCTCGGAGGTTTTAGAGAGCAACATTTCCTCGATAATGCCGGCGAGGCTGTCAGCTTCTGACGGAATAGCACCCGTCAGCGGATAGCAGCCAAGGGTGCGAAACCGCACTTTTCGCGTGATCAATTCCTCGCCCTCGCGCAACGTCATCCGGTCATCATCGGCCATAATCAGCATGCTGTCACGCTCAACAACAGGGCGCGGTTTTGCGAAATAAAGCGGCACCAGCGGAATATTTTCCCGCATAATATATTGCCAGATATCCAGCTCCGTCCAATTGGAAAGCGGAAACACCCGGATCGACTCACCTGTTGAAATGCGGGTATTATAAATCTTCCACATTTCAGGGCGCTGATGTTTGGGATCCCAGCCATGCTGGCTGTTACGAAAAGAGAATATCCGCTCTTTGGCACGCGATTTTTCTTCATCACGCCGCGCACCGCCAAAGGCCGCATCAAAGCTATATTTATCCAATGCCTGCCGCAGCGCCACGGTTTTAAATAAATGGGTATGCACATTGGAACCATGCGAAAACGGGCCGATATTCTGCTCAACCGCATCCTGATTGATATGCACCAGCAGTTCAAAACCATCTTCGTGCGCCCGCTGATCACGAAAGGCAATCATTTCTTTAAATTTCCATGTCGTATCGACATGCAACAGCGGAAACGGCAATTTGGCCGGATAAAAAGCCTTGCGTGCCAGATGCAACAAAACGGAGGAATCCTTGCCCACCGAATAAAGCATCACCGGCTTGGAAAAGCTTGCCGCCACTTCGCGAAAAATATGAATGGCCTCTGCTTCAAGCCTGTCCAAATGGGTGAGTGTTTTTACCGAAGCTGCCAGCTGCATGCTATCCCCCGCGATTGATCTGATGGCAGACGCAAGGTTTACAAAGCCCGCATTGTCGATGCCTTGAGATTATTATCGTGATAAGGCGTGCTGATTTAAAAGGATGGATGTGCGAAGATTCAAAAGCGCAGATAAATTCCTACTCGCTTTCAGCTCTCTTCCAGTAATATAATACCCGAAGCACGGTGCGGTGGTTTATAATATATTGATAATTCTACTAATTTAGTGGTATTTATATAGTCAGGCAGGATTTAAGCTTTGAGTGATGTAAAACAAAAAACACCGCGTGTTCTTGTAACCGGTGCCACAGGTTTTATCGGCCGCGCACTTGTGCCTTTTTTGCAAAGCCGGGGCTATCACGTCAAAGCTACATCACGCTCACGCCAAGCCAATATGGCGCAACTGCCTGAACCGGATGCCGACATCACAGCCTTTGAAAAACTGGTTGAAGAGTGCGACCATGTCATTCATTTAGCGGCTATTGCCCATGTGATGCATGAACTGCCAGCTGAGACTTACGACAAGGCCAACCGCCTATTGACGGAAAAACTTGCACAGGCAGCAAAAAACAAAATAGCCGGAAAATTTGTCTTTATATCTTCGATTGGTGTTCAAACGGGATCGGTACGCGAAGGCATTTTAACGGAAAGCGATGAAAACAAACCCGAGCGCGATTATGGCCGTGCCAAATTGCTGGCCGAGGACGCTATCCACGCAGTTTACGGACAGGATAAGCGCTTTACTATTTTGCGCCCTGTTTTGGTTTATGGCAAAGGTGCGGGCGGCAATCTCGCACGCTTGGTAAAACTGGCCAGACTACCCTTGCCGCTGCCCTTTGCCAATCAAACCAAAAAGCGCAACCTTCTCGACAGAGATGCCCTCTGCGATGCGATTGCCCATGTTTTAACAACATCAATGACAGACGGCGAAACCTATCTGGTTGCCGATCAGTCAGCCGTTACCATTGCCGATATTATCACAAGCCTTCGTCAAGGCATGGGGCGCAAACCAATGCTTGTGCCTTTTCCGCATAGGCTGCTTCAACTGGCGGCCAATCTGGCAGGCCAGCAAAAAGCCTTGCAGGCACTCACCGGCCCCTTGATGGTAAGCGCGCAGAAGCTTGCCCAAACCGGCTGGCACGCACCAACAGATACCAAAGCCCGCTTGCAAAAAATGACAAGAGACTGAGCAAAATCATCAGATTGTAAAAGTGATTTTTAGATGCGGTCTGCGATGACACTTTGGTCAGAGACTTGAGCGGACGAAAATCTGTCCTTCGCATAAAATTTTGTAGGATAGGCTAGTTCAAAAATACCTACAGACCAAACCGCTATAGGCAATAATGCAATTAAAGTAGTCCGAGTGTGCGGGCTTTCATCACTGCCTGCACTTTATTGACCGCCATCAGCTTCGATAAAACATTGCTGATGTGGAAATTGACCGTACGGGTGGAAATACTCAGGATAGCGCCGATAATTTCCGCCGTTTTCCCTTCACTCGTCCAGAGCAGAATTTCCCGCTCGCGCGCAGTCAGTGTCACATCCTGCATACCGGTGCTCTTTTCCACCTCCAGCAATTGATACATCGACAGATGAATAAGACTGCCGATCACTTGCATTTTAGTAGAGAGCGCCTGCAATTCTTCATCACTGATGGCTTTTTCACGCCGGATGAAGCTCAGCATACCAAACACACCATGCGCCGACCAGCACGGCACCGAAATTCCGATATTAAGCCCTGACTGACGCGCTTTTTGCCAAAGCGCTGTAGCATCTGCAAAAACCGCCTCCGACCAGATCACCGGCTGATTGCTTTTCATGCCCCTGCGAATGACCGGATCATTTTCATGGGCATTGGCCGCACGATATTCCGCCCCCCATGATGGTGGGCAATTATCAAAAAGAAAAAACTTCGATTTCGAGTTCAATGCAGGAATACTGATACTATAGGTGCAATAATCAAAACCGCATTGAACAGCAAAATCCGCAATCACCTTAAACAGGCATGCAGCATCATCCACCGACCTGACGTCGTTGTAAATTCTTTCCCATAACATGTGTCAAACCCCGTGTTATTACAGGACTCCGCATTTATACCGGAGCCTCTGGTTTTATATTAAAACAAGCTTAAATATTTAAATAAACATGCGTAATGCTATACACTTTGACAGTAACAGAAATAAAATAAACAGGCTATCATCAGCACTTGTATAGTTTTTATCTTATTTCAAAAAACAAAGACAATTATGCGCAAAAACAAAGAAGACCTGAGAATAATGACAAGTCTCAGGTCTTCTTTTTGATAGATTTTAAAGATTAAGCAGCTGATTCTTTCGTGTTTACCGCCTCTCCAGGGATATAATTAAGGATAGGCCCGAGCCAGCGTTCCACGTCCTCAATGCTCATGCCTTTGCGTTGTGCATAATCTTCCACCTGATCCCGCTCAACTTTCGCCACCCCGAAATAATAGCTATCCGGATGGCCAATATAGAGCCCCGATACAGAAGAACCAGGCCACATGGCATAGCTTTCGGTAAGTTCCACACCGGTTATATTGGTGGCATCAAGCAAACGGAACAAAGTGGTTTTTTCCGTGTGATCAGGCTGTGCCGGATAACCGGGTGCAGGACGGATACCCTGATAGGCTTCAGACACCAATTCTTCATTGGTAAAGCCTTCATCCGGTGCATAGCCCCAATATTCTTTACGCACCCGCTCATGCATCATTTCGGCAAAGGCTTCTGCAAAACGGTCAGCCAAGGCTTTAACCAAAATGGCCGAATAATCATCATTGGCGCGTTCAAAGCGCTCCGAGATTACCACTTCTTCAATACCGGCAGTCACCACAAAACCACCGACATAATCCGCCTTGCCGCTGTCTTTTGGTGCAACAAAATCGGACAATGCAACATTCGGGCGGTCGCCGCGCTTTGATAATTGCTGACGCAACGTGAAGAATGTATCGGAATGTTGGTCACGGCTTTCATCCGCGTAAAGCTCGATATCATCGCCCACACTATTGGCTGGCCAGAAGCCAATCACGGCACGCGGTACAAACCATTTTTCATCAATGATTTTCTTCAGCAAGGCTTGTGCATCACCATAAAGCTGGCGTGCTGCTTCACCCTGTTTTTCATCGTCCAAAATAGCCGGAAAACGCCCTTTCAACTCCCATGTCTGGAAGAAAGGTGTCCAGTCAATATAAGACGACAATGTTTCCAGATCGATATCATCAATCACCTTCGTACCAAGGAAACTCGGGCGCGGTGGCTGATAATTGCTCCAATCAATTTTAAACGGATTGGCGCGCGCACTGGCCAGCGGCAGGCGCTGTTTTTCTGCTTCATTACGCGCATGCGCTTCGGCCACTTTGGCATATTCATCTTTGACGGATTGAATATAACCAGCCTTGGCATCCGGCGATAAAAGCTGCGACACGACACCCACTGCGCGGCTGGCATCCACCACATAAACAGTTTGGCCGCGCTCATATTTCGGATGAATTTTCACAGCCGTATGCACGCGACTGGTGGTGGCACCACCAATCAGCAATGGCAGATCAAGCCCTTCACGCTCCATTTCGGCAGCCACATGCACCATTTCGTCCAATGACGGCGTAATCAAACCGGAAAGGCCGATAATATCGACATTTTCCTCACGCGCGACTTGCAGGATTTTAGCGGCCGGAACCATCACGCCGAGGTCAATGATCTCATAATTATTACAGGCCAGCACAACACCGACGATATTTTTACCAATATCGTGCACGTCGCCCTTAACGGTTGCCATCAGCACTTTACCGGCACTTTGACGCTCACCATCACCGCCGTTTAAGCGCTTTTCTTCTTCCATATAAGGCAAGAGCACCGCCACGGCCTGCTTCATCACGCGGGCAGATTTAACCACCTGCGGCAGGAACATTTTGCCCGAGCCAAAAAGATCACCCACCACATTCATACCGGCCATCAACGGGCCTTCAATCACATGCAGCGGACGCTCGGCCTTTTGGCGGGCTTCTTCTGTATCAGCTTCAATAAATTCAGTAATACCATTGACCAGCGCATGGGAAATACGTTCTTCAACGCTTAATTCGCGCCAGCTCAAATCCTTGGCTTTGGCTTCTTTACCAGCCGTGCCGCGATAACGTTCAGCCAAATCCAGCAAACGTTCCGTCGCATCAGAACGGCGGTTTAACACCACATCTTCGCAAGCCTCACGCAATTCCGGATCAATGGATTCATAAACCGCCAGCTGGCCGGCATTGACGATCCCCATATCCATGCCAACCTGAATGGCATGATAGAGGAAAACCGCATGCATGGCTTCACGCACCGGCTCATTGCCGCGGAACGAGAAGGACAGGTTGGAAATACCACCCGACACATGCACATGCGGCAAGGTTTCAATAATGATCTTGGTCGCGCCAATAAAATCATTACCGTAATTATTATGCTCTTCAATTCCGGTCGCAACCGCAAAGACGTTGGGGTCAAAGACGATATCTTCCGGCGGCAAACCAACCACCTCGGTCAGAATTTTATAAGCGCGGGTACAAATTTCAACCTTGCGCTCAAGGGTATCAGCCTGTCCGGTTTCGTCAAAAGCCATCACCACCACAGCCGCACCATAAGCGCGCACCAGCTTGGCATGATGGATGAATGCTTCCTCACCCTCTTTCAGCGAGATGGAATTGACCAGCGGTTTGCCCTGCACGCATTTCAAGCCTGCCTCAATGACATCCCATTTGGAGCTGTCGATCATCACCGGCACACGGGCAATATCAGGCTCAGATGCGACCAGATTGAGATATTCAACCATGACCTTCTGGCTGTCGATCAGCCCTTCGTCCATGTTGATATCAATGACCTGCGCACCATTGCTGACCTGATCACGCGCCA
Organism: Pseudomonadota bacterium; assembly: GCA_023387715.1. Taxonomy (GTDB): domain Bacteria; phylum Pseudomonadota; class Alphaproteobacteria; order Rhizobiales; family Rhizobiaceae; genus Paenochrobactrum; species Paenochrobactrum glaciei. The sequence continues at coordinate 7,882 of JAEWHQ010000184.1, forward strand.
CATCCAAAGCAGTGGCATAATCACCTTCTTTGATGAGTTTACGGAAGCGGGCAGAACCGGTGATATTGGTGCGCTCCCCCACATTGACGAACGGAATGTCTTTGGTGAGCGTAAACGGCTCAAGGCCGGACAAACGCATCAAAGGCTCAAGTTTGACTGGTTTACGCGGGGGGTATTTCTTCGCAACTTCTGCCAGCGCCGCAATATGTTCCGGCGTCGAGCCACAGCAGCCGCCCATAATATTGACGAGGCCTTCACGCGCAAAATTCTCCATTTGCGCAGCCATCACTTCAGGCGTTTCATCATAACGGCCAAATTCGTTTGGCAGACCTGCAT
>JAEWHQ010000245.1 GCA_023387715.1 Pseudomonadota bacterium
ATCATACCGGTGATCTGGGCGTGCTGCATAAGGACGGCTATGTGCAGTTAAAAGACCGCTCGAAAGATATTATTATCTCCGGCGGCGAGAATATTTCTTCTGTGGAAGTGGAAGAAGCACTTTATAAACATCCAGCCATCGGCCTTTGTGGTGTGGTGGCCAAGCCTCATGAAAAATGGGGCGAAGTGCCGGTTGCTTTTGTCGAACTAAAAGCAGGTGTGAGCGCGACGGAAGCTGAGCTTTTAAGTCATATGGCTGAATTGCTGGCACCGTTTAAACGGCCGAAAGAAATTTTCTTTATGGAAATTCCAAAAACCTCTACCGGCAAAATTCAAAAATTCCAGCTACGCGCTTTTATTGCGCAGCAATAAAGAAAAGCAATTTTAGTTAGATGAAAGCCCGCGTTTTTCAGCGCGGGCTTTTCGTTTTTTGCAGTAGCTATTCTGCCTTGACAACAAAGTCTGATGTAATATTGTAACGCCGTTAAATGTAACGTAATAACATTATATATTGATGGCACATCGGCAGTTCACGCTGTTTATGTGATCGGAAAATCGTGTCTGGAGGCTTGGTTCATCGATAAATATGTAATGTTAGCACGTATCAATAACGTTTGATCGATGACGATCTGTGACAATTAATTATGGAGAACCCGCATATGGGCGTGCCCCTCATTCGCAAACATCTGCTGGCAGCAGCTGCATCCGTTATTCTTTTTGCCGCTCCTCATGCGCAGGCACATGAAAGCCATGACACCAATGAAGCATGGCGTTTGTTCATTGCTGATCATACCAAACCGGTTGTCCGCGCAATTGATTTCAGCACTGGTAAAGAGCTTGGCAGTTTTGAAACCAAAGGTCCTGCCAGCCTGACGGCAAGCGCTTCAGGACAGATCATCTATGCCACACAATCAGATGATGATTTAGTTAATATTATCCAGTCCGGCATTAAGTTTTCCGATCACGGTGACCATCGTGATCTGGATGTGTCGGATGTTAAATTGTCTGGTGTCACTTTTGAAGGTAAGCGGCCGTTCCACGTTGTGCCGCATGGCGATCATGCAATTTTGTTTTATGATCGTGGCGGCAAAGCCGAGATTATCAATGAAGCCGCATTGCTGGACGATAAAGCAGAGGTGCGGGAGCTGGATACGCTCAAACCGCATCATGGTGTTGCCGTTACGATGGGGCGCCATATTTTAATGTCGGTGCCTGATACAGAAGTGGAAACAAAACCGGATGCGCTGCCGCCGCGCGTGGGGTTGCGGATTTTGGATGAAAATAATCAGCAGGTTGGCGGTATAGAAAAATGCACTGATCTGCATGGCGAGGCAATGTCTGCCCGTCTGGCGGCTTTCGGTTGTAAAGAAGGTGTGCTGATTGCCAAGCCAAACGGTTCAGATGCGCCGCAATTACAGATGCTGGCCTATCCGAAAGATTTTCCGGCTGGCTATACCGGCACATTGCTGGGTGGCAAAACCATGCAGTTTTTCCTCGGCAATTACGGCGAAGACAAGCTGGTGCTGATTGATCCTGAAGATGCAAATCCTTACCGTTTGGTGGAATTGCCAACACGCCGAGTGGATTTCATTCTTGATCCGGCTAACCCGAAAAACGCTTATATCCTGACAGAAGATGGCAATCTTCATGTGCTGGATGTGTTGAAGGGTGAAATTTCCCACTCCGCGAAAGTGACAGAACCATACAGTAAAGACGGCCATTGGCGTGATCCGCGTCCGCGTCTGGCGGTGGCCGATGGTGAAATTGCCATCACTGATCCGCGCCATTCTTTAGTGCGTGTGGTTGATCCGGAAAGCTTGAAAGAAACCCGCACTATTGCCGTGGAGGGCATGCCTTTTTCCATCGTAGCAGTGGGCGGCTCCGGCGCATCACACTGAATATGCAATGAAAATTTGCGCTCACCACGGCTGATCCTGGTGGTGAGCGCGCAATCTTGCTTTTGCATCAAGCATGTTTGTCGTTGACAGATTGAAGATTTGAAATGGCCAAAAAATTACCCGTAACTGTCCTTTCCGGCTTTTTAGGAGCCGGAAAAACCACTTTGCTCAACCATATTTTAGCCAATCGGGAAGGCATCCGCATTGCGCTCATTGTCAATGATATGAGCGAAGTGAATATTGATGCTTCCCTTGTGCGCAATGGTGAGGCCAATCTCTCTCGCACGCAGGAGCAATTGGTGGAAATGACCAATGGCTGTATTTGCTGCACTTTGCGTGATGATCTTTTAGCGGAAGTGCGGGATCTGGCTGAACAAAACCGGTTTGATTATCTGCTGATTGAATCTACCGGCATTGCCGAGCCTTTGCCTGTTGCGGCTACGTTTGATTTTCGCGATGAAAATGGTTTTAGCCTTTCGGATGTGGCAGAACTCGACACTATGGTGACGGTGGTTGATGCTGCCAATCTTTTGAAAGATTACAGCTCTGCCGATTTTTTAAGTGATCGTGGCGAAACGGTAGGTGAGGGGGATGAGCGCACTTTGGTTGATCTGCTGGTTGAGCAGATTGAATTTGCCAATGTGATTGTGCTCAATAAAACGGGGCTTGCTTCACCTCAGCAATTGGATGCAGCGCGTAAAATTATTGTCGCGCTTAATCCTGATGCGCGTATCATTGAAACGGATTTCGGGCGTGTTGCAGTCAAAGATGTGCTGGGAACCGGCCTGTTTGATTTTGCCAAGGCTGAGCAAAACCCGCTATGGTTTAAAGAACTGCATGGCTTTAAAGACCATATTCCGGAAACGGAAGAATATGGCATCCGTTCTTTTGTCTATCGTGCCAAGCGGCCTTTTGATCCGATGCGGTTTCAGGCTTTTATCAACCAGCCTTGGGCGGGCGTGGTGCGTGCTAAAGGTTTTTTCTGGCTTGCGACACAACCTAATCGGGTGGGTGAAATCAGTCAGGCGGGTGCATTGGTGCGCACATCGAAATTGGGGCTATGGTGGGCAAGTGTGCCGCGGGAGCGCTGGCCAAATGATCCGGAATTCGAGCAATTAATGCAGCCTTACTTGCATCCCGTATGGGGTGACCGGCGGCAGGAAATTGTTTTTATCGGTACCGATCCGATGGATGAAGCAAAAATCAGCGCGGCACTGGATGCCTGTTTGCTGGAGACAGACAGTTTCACACCTGAACTCTGGCGTGATCTGTCTGACTCATTCAGCAATTGGAACTAGCCTTTGTCAGGGTGTGGCAACGCCCGGCAATTGTGAAAGATTGGTTGCCTGATCGGATGAAGTGAGCGCACCGGCAAAGAATGCAAGATTGGCAGCGGCGATGAAAGCCGCTGCTTTTGCATCAGCTTGGGCAAGCCGTGCATCCAGCAGGGCATTATTGGTTTCATTGACCATCGTGATTGTGCCAAGCCCGTTTTTATAAGCTTCCAATGACGCATCAAATGCGACATTGGAGGTTTGCACCAAAGTGTTGGCGGCACTATTGGCAGCAAGCGCGGTTTTCAACGCATTGGAGGCCAGCACAATTTCTGCCACGGCATCAAGCTGCATCTTGCGGAATGTTTCGGAGGCAACATTGGCAACGCTTTGCGCATTTTTCAGCTGTGCTGCGCGTAAACCGCCGTCAAAAATCGGCATGGATGCGCCGACAATCACACCTTTTGACGAGGACTGGCTGTTGAGATCGGGCAATGCACCAATGTTGAAATCGCCCGATGATTTGGACAAAGTGGCCGCAATAAAGACCTTTGGCATAAATTCTGCTTGTGCCACGCGGATACCAGCCTGACTGGCCTGCATGGCGGCATAGCCTGCCTGAATATCGGGGCGGCGCGATAGGGCCGCTTCAATCACTTCCTGCGTCACGCCATCAAAACGATTTGGAATTTTGCGGTCAAGCGCACCCTTGATTTTCAGATCAAGCGTTGCGTTTACACCCATACCGGCGAGCAGCAATTGATAGGTATTTTGCTCTTGGCCATTAGCGCGCACAATGCGCAATTCTGCTTGTGCCACTTGCTGGCGGGCAAGTGCCAGCTCAATTGTTGTGGCGCGTCCTTCATTGAGTTTTGCCTGAACAGCAGCAAGCACTGCTTTGGAATTACGCAATGTTTGCTGGGCAATCTGATGGCCGGTGACAGCTGCTGAATGTTCATAATAACGGCGCGTGACATCAAAAATAACCTTTTGATGCAAGGCGTTAAAGGTGACATTGGCAGCAAAAGAAACTTCACGCGCGGCATCACGCAAGGCGGCGCGCTGGCCAAAATCAAATACCAGCCATTTAAGCGCCAATGCGGGCACGACACCTTTAACGGTGGTGTCGATATCTTTGTCACCGACAATAGGCACATCGACAGGGCGTTTGGATTTTTGATAACCGCCGATCACATTGGCTGAAATCATCGGCAGCGAAACGGCTTCTGTCATGCCGACAGCAAGCGCTGCCTGTTTGGCGCGCTCCCATGCATTGCGCGTGGTAGGGTTGCTGCGCTGTGCCAGATCAATCAAAGCCGGAAGATCATAAGAGCGGCGATTATCCACCTCAACCGGCGTGCTGATCAGCGCCAGTTCCGGATTTGAAGCTACACCAAAATCAGCAGCACGGCTTTTTGCTGTGGCATCCGTTGCCACGGTTTTGTTTTTTGCGTCTTTTTCGCCCACAACCCAAGGCTTGTCCGGCGCACTTGGTGCCAGTTCCAGCGCATCGGTTGCGCAGCCACTAAGCACTATGCCAAGCGAAAATAATGCACAAACCGGCAAGTATGGAAAAGTTGAAAAACGTCTGCCGGTCATAAACTGCTGCCTGTTACTAAAATTT
>JAEWHQ010000002.1 GCA_023387715.1 Pseudomonadota bacterium
GAAGCTCTCATGGTATGAGCGCCTGCGCCAAGGTCTGGCACGCTCTTCCAGCAATTTAAGCGATTCCATCGGCGGCATTTTCACCAAGCGCAAGCTTGATGATGATACATTGCAAGAGCTGGAAGATGTGCTGATTCAAGCTGATCTCGGCCTTGAAACAGCCATGCGCGTGACCGATGCACTCTCTGCCAGCCGCTACGGCAAAGATGTTTCCACCGATGAAGTGCGCACGATCATGAGTGCGGAAATCGAAAAAGTGCTGACACCTGTTGCCAAGCCATTGGAACTGGATTTGTCGCACAAGCCGCATGTGATTTTGGTCGTGGGTGTCAACGGCACCGGCAAAACCACCACGATTGGTAAACTGGCCGCCAAACTCACCGCTGGCGGCTTGAAAGTTATGCTGGCTGCCGGTGATACATTCCGCGCAGCAGCGATTGAACAGCTCCATATCTGGGGCGAGCGCACCGGTTCACCGGTTGTTTCCTCCAAGCTTGGCGCCGATGCGGCAGGGCTTGCCTATGACGCATGGGAAAAAGCCAAGGAAGCTGGCAGCGATGTGCTGATTATCGATACTGCCGGTCGTTTGCAAAACAAAGCCGAACTGATGGACGAGCTTGCCAAAGTGGTGCGTGTGCTTGGCAAACATGACGGGCAAGCCCCGCACACTGTACTGCAAACACTGGATGCCACCACCGGTCAAAACGCCCTTAATCAGGTAGAGATTTTCAAGAATATTGCGGGGGTCAACGGCCTTGTGATGACCAAGCTGGATGGCTCGGCACGCGGCGGTATTCTGGTTTCGATTTCCGCCAAACATAAATTACCGGTTTATTTTATTGGTGTGGGTGAAGGTATTGATGACCTTGAACCCTTTGCCGCCAAAGATTTTGCCAAAGCGATTGCAGGAGTAGCGTCATGAACCAGCCGATTTTTGAACGCGATCCTTCGCAAACATCCGGCAAAGACAAAAGCGACCTCAATCCATTGCTGAAACTGGCATTGGAAATCGGGCCGTTGATGGTGTTTTTCTTCACCAATGCGCGCGGTGAAATGTTGCAGGAAAAGTTTCCGGTTCTGGCTTCCATCGGCGAACCGATCTTTATGGCAACAGCCTTGTTTATGGGTGCAACCTTTATCGCGCTGGCCATTTCATGGGCACTCACCCGCAGCCTGCCGGTGATGCCTTTGGTCTCGGGCATTGTGGTGCTGGTTTTTGGTGCGCTGACCCTTTACCTGCACAATGACACTTTCATTAAAATGAAGCCCACCATTGTTAACACCCTCTTTGGTGTCATTCTGCTTGTCGGCCTTGCTTTTGGTAAATCTCTGCTTGGCTATGTTTTTGCCTCCGCTTTCAAACTCGATGCCGAAGGCTGGCGCAAACTCACACTACGCTGGGGCGTGTTTTTTATCTTTTTAGCTATCGTCAACGAAGTTGTCTGGCGCGGTTTTTCCACGGACACATGGGTATGGTTCAAGGTTTGGGGCATTATGCCGATCACCGTTTTGTTCACCTTGTTTCAGATGCCGCTCATTCAAAAACATACACTGCCTGAAGAAGCGAAAAACTAAGCTTTCGCCTTAGATTAGCCATTTCGGCTTGTCAGATTTCAGCGGTTCAGGTGAGCCGCTGAAAAACATTTAAGGGAGATGGAAATGGGCGTACTCGAAATCGAACAATTCATCTGCCGCAGCGATAATATCGGCGTGCTGATCCATGATCCGGTCAATAATCTAACCGCTGCCATTGATGCACCGGAAGAAGCGCCGATATTGGCAGCACTGCAACGGCGCGGCTGGAAGCTGGATTACATCTTCATCACCCATCACCACTTTGACCATGTAGAGGCCAATTTTACTCTCAAGCAGAAATTCGGCCTTACTATTTATGGCCCGCACTCTGAGGCCGATAAAATCCCTGAAATTGATGTGACCTTAAATGATGGTGACCGTTTCCGGTTCGGCCAGTTTGAAGTGCAGGTACTCAGCACTCCCGGCCACACCAAAGGCGAAATTTCTTACTATATTCCGCAATCCAAAGTCGTCTTTACCGGCGACACATTATTCTCGCTTGGTTGCGGGCGTTTGCTGGAAGGCACACCTCAGCAAATGTTTAAATCTTTGAGCATTTTAACTGCGCTTCCCGCCGATACGGCCATTTATTGCGGCCATGAATATAGCGCCAGCAATGCCCGTTTCGCTTTGACGATTGATCCCGACAATGAAGCCTTGCAACAACGCGCAACGGAAATCACGCGCCTGCGCGCCAATGATCAGCTGACATTGCCGACAAGCATGGCGCAGGAGTTGGCGACCAATCCTTTTCTGCGCGCATCCGACGCTCAAATTCGCGCCCATCTTTCGATGCCGGATGCGACTGATGAACAGGTCTTTACCCGTATCCGTGCTTTAAAAGATAATTTTTAAGAGAACCACCATGTTGAACAAATCATTCCTGCTTCATATTTTTACAGCCTTTGCTCTGACTACAACCAGCCTGTCGGTGCTGCCTTTGGCGGCACAGGCACAAAGCTTTTCTGAAGTGGCGCCGCCGCCTGTTCCGGCTGAGGT
>JAEWHQ010000041.1 GCA_023387715.1 Pseudomonadota bacterium
TGAGCAGGAACTCCATCACACCTTCGCGTGCCTTTTTGACCATAGGCGTATTGGTGAAAATTTCCGGTGTTTCGCCATTTGGTCCAGGACGCAAATCGCGCACACCCATAGCGCAAGATGCAGCAGGCTTTGGTGGCCCGCCCTTTACCTCAACCAAACACATGCGGCAGTTTCCGGCGATGGAAAGCCGCTCATGGAAGCAAAAACGCGGCACTTCAGCGCCTGCCTCTTCGGCTGCCTGAAGGAGCGTATAGTGATCGGGAACTTCGATCTCTGTGCCGTCAACCTTGATCTTTGCCATCACTTGTCCAAACCTGCGGCATCAGCCGCATATCTTCAAACCTTGCGGCATTTGCCGCACAACCTTAAATCCAAGCGGCCAAGCCGCATGCCTTTAAACTTAAAGTCACAGACCGGACAAACCGGTCTGCATCCTTTTTACTCCGCTGCTTCCAAAGCAATGTTACGGCTTTGAACAGCATTGCGTGTATATTCATCAATGCGCTTTTCAATTTCAGGGCGGAAATTGCGGATCAGGCCCTGAACCGGCCATGCAGCAGCATCGCCCAGCGCACAAATGGTGTGACCTTCAATCTGCTTGGTCACATCGAACAACATGTCGATTTCACGCTTCTGCGCATTACCGGTTACCATGCGTTCCATCACACGCCACATCCAACCTGTACCTTCACGGCACGGTGTACACTGGCCGCAGCTTTCATGCTTGAAGAAAGCTGAAAGACGCGCAATCGCTTTGATAACGTCGGTTGATTTGTCCATGACAATCAAACCACCGGTACCGAATGAGGATTTAACATCACGCATGCCGTCAAAATCCATCACCGCATCCATCATGTCTTCTGCTTTAACAAGCGGACAGGAGGCGCCACCTGGAATAACTGCAAGCAGATTATCCCAACCGCCGCGGATACCACCGGCATGTTTTTCGATCAGTTCACGGAACGGAACGCCCATGACTTCTTCAACAGTGCAAGGCGTGTTGACGTGGCCGGAAATCTGAAACAGCTTGGTGCCGACATTGTTCGGGCGGCCAAGCGACGAGAACCATGCACCGCCGCGACGCAGAATGGTCGGAGCAACAGAAATGGATTCTACGTTGTTCACAGTTGTCGGGCAGCCATAGAGACCGACATTGGCCGGAAACGGAGGCTTCAAGCGTGGCTGGCCTTTTTTGCCTTCCAGGCTTTCGAGCAAAGCTGTTTCTTCACCGCAAATATAAGCGCCTGCACCATGGGAGACGTAAACGTCCATATCCCAGCCGCATTTGTTATTTTTGCCAAGCAGACCTGCTGCGTAGCACTCATCAATTGCAGCTTGCAGTGCTTCACGCTCACGCATGAATTCACCGCGAATATAGATGTAAGCGGTATGTGCGCCCATTGCGCAACCGGCAATCACGCAACCTTCGATCAGCGTATGCGGATCATGGCGCATGATGTCACGGTCTTTACAAGTGCCCGGCTCCGACTCATCCGCGTTCACAACGAGGTAATGCGGACGGCCATCGCTTTCTTTCGGCATGAAAGACCATTTCATACCGGTCGGGAAGCCCGCACCACCACGACCACGAAGGCCGGAAGCCTTCATTTCGTTGATGATCCAGTCACGACCCTGATCGATCAGGCCTTTGGTATTGTCCCAATGGCCGCGAGCCATCGCACCTTTAAGCGATTTGTCTTTCAGGCCATAAATATTTGTAAAGATACGATCTTTATCAGCCAGCATCAAATCAGCCCTCCGCTTTCGGATTGCTTGTCGTCAAAGATGTCGGGCCACCGGCAGGAGCAGAAAAATCACGCTCGATCTGTGGACCCGGTTTAATCGTGTCACCTTTGCCGCTTGCGAAAGCATCAATGATTTCTTCCAACCGCTCAGGTGTCAGATCTTCATAAGCGTCTTTGAAGATCATGACCATCGGCGCATTGACGCAAGCGCCCTGACACTCGACTTCTTCCCAAGACAGCGTGCCGTCTTCGTTCAGCGTCTGCGGATCATGATGAATTTTGTGCTTGCACACCTTCATCAGGTCTTCCGCACCGCGCAGCATGCAAGGTGTTGTACCGCAAACCTGAATATGAGCGCGTGTACCGACAGGCTTCAGCTGGAACTGGGTGTAGAAAGTGGCAACCTCCAGCACACGGATCAAAGGCATCGCAAGCATTGCTGCGATATGTTCGATCGATGCTTTTGTGACCCAACCTTCCTGCTCCTGCGCACGCATCAGCAGCGGGATAACAGCTGATGCCTGACGGCCTTCAGGAAATTTCTTGATAGTCTGTTCAGCCCAAGCCTGATTTTCCGCATTAAAAGCAAATGCGGCTGGCTGGACGGAATCTTCTGCGAGACGACGGACGGACATCAGCGGTCTACCTCACCAAACACGATATCGAGTGAACCAAGGATCGCCGAAACGTCAGCCAGCATATGGCCGCGGCAAAGGAAATCCATAGCCTGAAGATGAGCAAAACCCGGTGCACGCAATTTGCAGCGATAAGGCTTATTGGTGCCGTCTGACACCAGATAAACACCGAATTCACCCTTAGGTGCTTCTACAGCTGCATAGACCTCGCCTGCCGGCACATGGTAGCCTTCAGTGTAAAGCTTGAAGTGATGAATGAGCGCTTCCATCGAGCGTTTCATCTCACCGCGTTTCGGCGGTACGATCTTGTTGTCTGTATGCGATACAGGGCCAACCCGCTCTTTACCCAGCAGCAATTCACAGCACTGGCGCATAATCTTAGCGGACTGGCGCATTTCTTCCATACGGATCAGGTAACGGTCATAGCAGTCACCGTTTTTGCCCACAGGAATGTCGAATTCCATTTCCGAATAGCATTCATATGGCTGACTCTTGCGCAAATCCCATGCAGCACCTGAGCCACGGACCATCACACCGGAGAAGCCCCATGCCCACGCATCTTCCAGAGACACAACACCGATATCGACGTTACGCTGCTTGAAAATACGGTTCGGGGTAATCAGGTTGTCCAGATTGGTAAGGGTCGTTGCCAAGAAAGGATCAATCCAGTCAGCAATATCCTGCACCAATTGCTCAGGGATATCCTGATGCACACCACCCGGACGGAAATAGGCTGCGTGCATACGGGCGCCACAGGCGCGCTCATAAAACACCATCAGCTTTTCACGTTCTTCGAAGCCCCAGAGGGGCGGTGTCAAAGCACCAACGTCCATAGCCTGTGTGGTGACGTTCAAAAGGTGATTAAGAATACGGCCGATTTCGGAATAAAGCACACGGATCAGCTGGCCGCGCTTTGGCACGGTAATGCCGAGCAGACGCTCAACGGCCAGCGCATAGGCGTGCTCCTGATTCATCGGCGCAACATAATCGAGGCGATCCAGATATGGCAAAGCCTGCAAATATGTTTTGGTTTCCATCAGCTTTTCGGTACCGCGATGCAGCAAGCCAATATGCGGATCAACGCGCTCGACCACTTCACCGTCCAACTCCAGCACCAGACGCAAAACGCCGTGCGCCGCCGGATGCTGCGGGCCGAAGTTGATGTTAAAATTTCTTACTTGTGTCTCAGCCATTGTCGGCATCCTGTGTAGAGGCATAAGCTGCCAGAAACTCTGCTTCCGTCATTTTGCGCGTATCATTGGCAAAAGCGTAATTGTCAGGCTTCTTGTCGATATAGATTTCCGTCGTAAACCTGAATTGCGAAGGATCGTCAAATGCCTGAATGGACACAACGTTATGGGAGCCATCCTGCATACGCCACATCAAAGTGGAGCCGCAAGATTTACAAAATCCGCGCTCTCCCCATTCGGAAGAGCGGTAAAATGCAAGATCATCACCATTGGTGACTTCAAGGCTATCACCACATTCCACACTCAAAAACACACCACCAGTCCAGCGGCGGCACATCGAGCAATGGCATGCACCCATCTCGTCATTCATAGGCTTCGCCGAAAAGCGTACGGAACCACACAGGCAACGACCTTCCAACTTAGCGCTCACAGACATTCTTCAATCCTCACACGTAGGCTTTAAGCCAATTAATTGACTTTGGCTTTTTCATCACCAGGCAAAACGTAATCGGTTCCTTCCCACGGGGAGAGGAAGTCAAAATTACGGAATTCCTGACGCAGAACGACCGGCTCATAAACAACGCGCTTATGCTCGTCGCTGTAGCGGACTTCAACAAAACCGGTCAGAGGGAAATCTTTACGCAGCGGATGACCTTCAAAACCGTAATCGGTCAGAATGCGGCGCAGATCCGGATGACCGGAGAACAAAACGCCGTACATGTCGTAGATTTCACGCTCGAACCAGTCAGCACCGATAAAGACAGCAGTTGCAGATGGAACAAGTACATCTTCGTCAGCCGTTACTTTAACGCGCATACGCAGGTTCTGGCGTGGTGACATCAGCTGATAAACCACATCAAAGCGCTCAGCGCGTTCAGGGTAATCAACGCCGCTAATATCGGTCAGATTAACAAACTGACACTGAACATCATCACGCAGGAAAGTCAGAACATTGATCAGGCTCTCTTTAGAGACACTGACCGTCAGTTCACCATAAGCAAACTTGGTATCTTCGATTGCGCCAGCAAAACGCTCTTTCAGATAGGCCGAAAGATCACGGAGGGCTTCCTCACTCATCACCTTCACTCCCCTCTTAACGCTCAATCGTACCGGTTCGGCGGATTTTCTTTTGCAGCATCAAGATGCCGTAAAGAAGAGCCTCAGCGGTTGGCGGGCAGCCCGGCACATAAATATCCACCGGAACAACACGATCACAACCACGCACGACCGAATAAGAATAATGGTAATAACCACCACCATTGGCGCATGATCCCATCGAGATCACATAACGCGGCTCCGGCATCTGGTCATAAACCTTGCGCAGCGCCGGTGCCATTTTGTTGGTCAATGTACCTGCAACAATCATCACATCGGACTGACGCGGTGACGCACGCGGTGCAATACCAAAACGCTCGGCATCGTAGCGCGGCATGGAGATATGCATCATCTCAACAGCGCAGCAAGCAAGACCGAAGGTCATCCACATCAGCGAGCCTGTACGTGCCCATGTAATCAATGCATCAGCAGAGGTAACGATGAAGCCCTTATCGGACAGTTCATTATTCAGCTCACTGAAGAATGCATCATCAGCACCAATCGGCTTGCCGGTATTCGGATCGATAATGCCTTTCGGCTGCGGCGCGATCAGTGTGGCGTTGCTGTTGGTCAATCCCATTCCAGCGCCCCCTTCTTCCATTCATAAATGAAACCGATAGTCAGCACGAACAAAAACGCCATCATGGAGCCGTAGCCCAGCCAACCGATGGAGCCGAATGAAACAGCCCACGGAAACAGGAACACAACTTCCAGATCGAAGATAATAAAGAGAATCGATACGAGATAAAACCGCACATCAAACTTCATGCGCGCATCATCGAAAGCGTTGAATCCGCACTCATAAGCTGACAGCTTTTCCGGATCAGGTTGCCGGTAAGCAACGAGAAATGGCGCAATCAAAAGTGCAATGCCAATAATCATGGCGATGCCAATGAAAATGACGATCGGTAGATAGGAACTTAAAAGCTCGTTCATGATCCCTTTTCCGGCTTAACACGAGGCGTTACGCCCAGTCATAAGCCCTCCATGGTTACGACTCTGCGACACATTGCATCTATGGCAACCCTCGCCCGAGCAGCTTCAAAAGGCATGCCGTGCG
>JAEWHQ010000116.1 GCA_023387715.1 Pseudomonadota bacterium
GGCATGGAACACCGCTTTGGCGCTTGTCTGCGGCAATAGTGTTGTGTGGAAACCATCCGAAAAAAGCCTGCTCACAGCGCTTGCCTGTGATGCGCTTTTAGCGCGCGCGCTGAAACGCTTTGGCGATGCGCCGAAAAATCTTTCCTCTGTACTGCTTGGCGACAGAGTGATGGGTGAAGCACTTGTTGACAACACAAAAGTAGCACTTGTTTCTGCAACCGGCTCTACCCGTATGGGGCGCGAAGTGGGCCCGCGTCTGGCTAAACGCTTTGCCCGTTCCATTCTGGAACTTGGCGGCAATAATGCCGGTATTGTCTGCCCGTCAGCTGATCAGGATATGGCCTTGCGCGCCATTGCCTTTGGTGCGATGGGCACTGCCGGTCAGCGTTGCACCACCATGCGCCGCCTGTTCGTACATGAAAACATCTATGATCAGTTTGTACCGCGTTTGCAAAAAGCCTATCAGTCAGTATCCGTTGGCAACCCGCTCACCAGTTCTGCGCTCGTTGGCCCATTAATCGACAAACAATCTTTTGATGCGATGCAGGAAAGCCTTAAAAAAGCTGAAGCCCAAGGCGGAAAAATCACCGGCGGCAACCGCGTCGATCTGGGGCTTGAAAATGCCTATTATGCCAAGCCAGCCTTGGTCGAGATGCCAAAGCAAACCTCGCCCGTAACAGAAGAAACCTTCGCACCTATTCTCTATGTAATGAAATATAGCGATTTTGACGATGTGCTGGAAAAGCACAATGCTGTGGGTGCTGGTCTTTCATCTTCCATCTTCACGCTGAATTTGCAGGAAGCAGAACGCTTTCTCTCAGCAGAAGGCTCTGATTGCGGCATTGCCAATGTGAATATCGGCACATCGGGCGCTGAAATCGGCGGCGCATTCGGTGGTGAAAAAGAAACCGGCGGCGGACGAGAATCGGGATCTGACGCATGGAAGGGCTATATGCGCCGCGCCACCAATACGATCAATTATTCAAAAGCCCTGCCATTGGCGCAAGGCGTATCCTTCGATATTGAATAATCGAACGCATAAAAAAAGCCCCGCAAATGCGGGGCTTTTTTAATAGGTTTAACCCATACGCTCGGAAGCGTAAGAATCAGGACTTGCCGGAAACACCACAGTGCGATCACCATTTAAAAATGTACGATTATGGATATGGGCATGAACGGCACGCGCCAGCACCTGCGCTTCCACATCACGGCCAATCGACACATAATCAGCAGCACTTTGCGCATGGGTCACACGCGCCACATCCTGCTCAATAATCGGGCCTTCATCAAGATCAGCCGTAACATAATGTGCGGTTGCACCAATCAATTTCACGCCACGCTCATAGGCCTGCTTGTAAGGGTTTGCCCCTTTAAAAGACGGTAAGAAGGAGTGGTGAATATTGATAATACGACCGGACATTTTCTGGCACAGGTCATCCGACAAAATCTGCATATAACGTGCTAAAACCACCAGCTCAGTGGCGGTTTCCTCAACAATCGCCATCATGCGGGCTTCAGCTTCGGCTTTATTGTCTTTTGTCACCACAATATGGTGGAACGGAATATCATGATTAACCACCACTTTTTGATAATCAAAATGGTTGGAAATCACCCCGACAATATCAATCGGCAGCGCACCGATTTTCCAGCGATACAGCAGATCATTCAAGCAGTGACCAAAACGCGACACCATCAGCAGCACTTTCATGCGCGCATTGGTATCATGAAATTCATAATGCATATCGAAAGGCGCCCCTACTTCGGCAAAACCATTGCGCAGCTCCTCCAGCCCCGCCCCTTCCTCGGAAATAAAACTGATGCGCATGAAAAAACGACCATATTTCAGATCATCAAACTGCGCACTATCAATGATGTTGCAACCCTTAGCCGTCAGATAGCCCGAAATCGCAGCAACAATACCGCGGGACGCACGACAGCTTACCGTTAGAACATAATTATGCATTTCATTTCCTCAATAAAACCCCACACTCCTCCACCCGGAGCGCTATGCGAAATTGCATGGCAGCTGTAATGCACTGCCCACATTGCACCCGCAAGAGTAATCTTGGAAAATTTATCGGTCGTGATGTTCGTCGATGCTGAGTTCCGCGACAAAATCATAGGCATCACCGCGATACATTGTGCGTGTAAGCTCCACCACTTCACCCGTTGCCAGATATGACACCCGCTCAATCAGCAAGGCTGGTGCATTGGGTGGTGTTTTTAACAACTGGGCATTTTTCGTATCCAAAGCCACCGCCTGAAAGCGCTGCTGCGCCCGCACCGGCTCATAGCCCTGCGCCATAAAAGCCTTATAAAGCGAACGGATATTATCAAGCTCATCGCCTAAATAATGGCGTGGCACAACTGCCCATTCCAGCGCCAATGGCATTTGATCCACCAGCCGCAAACGATGCAAACGCACAATCTGGGCGCTGCGCTCAATTTGTAAAATCTGCGCTTCATCCGCGCTCGGATAGTCAATTTTGATATCCAGCGTTTTAGCTTCAGGCTGTTTGCCACGCGCCAGAATGGCTTGCGAAAAAGATGTCAGCTTCCATAAAGGCTGGCTGATACGCGCCGGACGCTCGGCAATAAAACGACCACTGCCGTGGCGCGTTTCAATCAAACGCTGATCGGCCAAAATCTTATAAGCGCTGCGCACTGTAACACGCCCGATATCGAGCATTTCTGCCAATTCGCGCTCTGGCGGCAAGGCACTGCCGGCAGGCAAAACATCTCGCTGAATAAGCTTTTTGAGAACAGATGCCAGATGCTTATAAAGCGGCCCGCTGCGTTCCTGCTCGCGCAAACCTGTAAGTTCAATTGCTTCTTTTAAACTGACCTGTTCCATGATGGCTAAATAGAACCTGTATGGAACCATTTAGCAAGGGCTGTTTTCATTTTTCACACATCAGATAATCAATTGCGCTTTGAGCTTTTCACCCTTGTCACTTAAAATATAAAAGCTGCGCTGAGTGCGTTCATCGCGGTGGGTAACGGTCAAAAAACCATCAAGCGCAGCCAGATAGGCCAGTTCCCGCAGCACCAGCGCATGTTCAATTTCAAAAAGCCGTGAAAATGTGCGGCTGTCATGCGCTCCGTCAAGCAACAAGGCCGCCACAATACCCGCGCCCAGACGTGTCAAAGGCAGGTCTTTTGCTTCGATTGTTTCAACCAGTGCAATAAAATGGCGTGTTAAATCAGATAGTTGAATTGTATCTGAGAGTTCTGTCGAAATTGCCTCGTGCTCGCTCATGCGGCAAGCTTTGTGTTTTTGCGGAATGTGACAATCACCGATTTGGATGTCGGCGTATAGCTTTCATCGCCAGCACTTGCCAAAGGCACCAGCACGTTCATTTCCGGATAATAACCAGCCACACATCCGCGCGGAATATCATAAGGCACAAAGCGGAAATTTTCAGCCACACGCTCAATGCCATCATCGAACTGGCCGATAATATCGGCTCTGTCTCCGGCTTCCACGCCGATTTCTGCCATATCCGCCGGATTGACAAAGACCACCTGTCGCTCGCCATAAACGCCGCGATAACGATCATCCATTCCGTAAATGGTGGTATTATACTGGTCGTGGCTGCGGAAGGTTTGCAACACATACTGGCCTGCCACACCACGTGCCTGCTGGTGTTCCACCGCCTCCGGCATCGCACCCGTCCAAAAAGTGGCTTTACCGCTTGGTGTGTTCCATTCACGTTCCGCAGCACTATTGCGCAAGTGGAAGCCACGCGGCACCCGCACCCGTTTATTAAAATCATAAAAATCGGGCAGAACCCGCTCAATATGAT
>JAEWHQ010000239.1 GCA_023387715.1 Pseudomonadota bacterium
AGGACGCACTGATCGGTGATCTGCTGTTTGTACCGGGTGATCTGATTAAGGCCGCCATCGCAGCCTATATTGGTCAATTCATTTTCCAAAATTTCGGACGCCGATTGATGGTCTGAATGAAATCCAATAGGCTTGAAAAGAGCCGCGATCTTTCACATTAAGATCTTGGATTTTTCTTAGTCAAAGTCTCAGCTGTCGCGGGCTTGCTCCGCATATTAAAGAAAGTGCTTTTTATGTATCTTGGTCTTGATATGGGAACCTCGGCGATTAAAGCGCTGCTGATGAATGACGATCAGTCCGTGATTGCTTCTGCGACTGCTGAGCTTTCTATCTCGCGCCCTATGGTCGGATGGTCAGAGCAAAATCCGTTGGACTGGTGTCAGGGTACAATAGACGCACTCGCAGTTTTGAAAAAAACGCATGCCCGTGAATTAGCAATGGTGCAGGGCATCGGGCTGTCAGGTCAGATGCATGGCGCAGTATTGCTCGGCGCCAATGATGAAGTGCTGCGTCCGGCAATTTTGTGGAATGATACACGAAGCCATATTGAGGCAGCAGGATTGGATGCCGACCCGCAATTTCGCACTATTACCGGCAATATTGTTTTTCCAGGCTTTACAGCACCAAAGCTGGTTTGGGTGAAAGAAAATGAGCCGGAAATTTTTGCGCGTGTTCGAAAAGTGCTGTTGCCGAAAGACTATTTAAGACTTTGGCTGTCGGGTGAATATATATCCGACATGTCGGATTCATCGGGCACATCATGGCTGAATACGGCTGAACGGATATGGTCGTCAGAGCTTCTTGATAAGACGGATATGACCATTGAGCAAATGCCGGATTTGGTTGAAGGAACAGATCAGGCCGGACGGTTGCGTCCTGAGATTGCAGAATTATTGGGATTACCGGTCGGCATGATTATTGCAGGTGGTGGCGGTGATAATGCTGTATCTGCTTGTGGTGTTGGCACAGTGACGGCCAATCGTGCCTTTATTTCACTTGGCACATCGGGTGTTTTGTTTGCAGCTAATGATCAATATCGTCCGAATGCCGACAGTGCGGTTCATAGCTTCTGCCATGCCTTGCCGCAAACATGGCATCAAATGGGTGTGATTTTATCGGCTGCGGATTCATTAAATTGGTTTGCCAAAATCAACGACAAAAAAGCTGCGGATCTGACCGCAGAACTAGGCGATGATTTAAAAGCACCGGGACTTGTAAGGTTTCTGCCATATCTGTCGGGGGAGCGTACCCCTCATAATGACGCTTTGATACGCGGAAGCTTTGTCGGGTTGGCACACGGAAATAGCCGTGCCGACCTGACCCAAGCTATTCTCGAGGGGGTGTGTTTCGCTATCCGCGATAATTTTGAGGCTTTACGTGTGGCCGGAACCACTATCGAAAGTGCGACTGCGATTGGCGGCGGCTCACGCTCGCATTATTGGCTTGCTTCAATTGCGACTGTTTTAGGTATTCCGATTGAAGTGCCGCAAGATGGCGATTATGGCGCTGCATTCGGTGCAGCACGATTGGGTATGATTGCGGCACATAAGCTCGATCCGGTTACAGTATGCACAGCGCCGGCAACGGGACGCATCATTGAGCCTGTGGAGCAGTTACGCTCTGTCTATGAAGATGCCTATCAGCATTATCGTTCGGTTTATCCGGCCCTCAAGTCCATTCATGACTTTGCCACATAAGCTCTAAATAGCGAATGATGGTAGGCGAGTGTCATCCTTTTGCAGCCGCCAGTAATACTGGAAGAAGAGCCAGAATTTTTCGCACAGATAAAATAATTCGTGTTTTATATCAGGCAGCAGGAGCTGCCTGATTTTCATCTACACGTACCATATGACCAGGGCTGACCTCATGATAAATACGGGCAGGTGGTACATAGCTTAACGGGCGGATCGGGCTGCGGATTTCATCATTGCCGACGGCACGGCTCATATGACGGCGTGCAGGATCTGGCACTGGAACCGCCGACATCAATTTGCGGGTATATGGATGCTGCGGATTAGCAAAAATGCTTTCGCGTGGTCCTATTTCAACGATCTCACCTAAATACATTACCGCAACACGATGGCTGACACGTTCAACCACAGCCATATCATGGCTAATGAAGAGATAGGACAAGCCCAGTTCTTCTTGCAGATCAAGTAACAGATTAACCACCTGCGCTTTGATCGAGACGTCGAGAGCCGAGACAGATTCATCCGCAATGATAATGCTAGGATCAAGTGCCAAAGCACGGGCAATCGAAATACGCTGGCGTTGGCCACCGGAAAACTCATGCGGATAACGACGCAACATATCAGCCGAAAGGCCGACCTTCTCCATCAGGCTTGCTGCTTTATCGCGCGCCTGCTGGCGTGTGCCAAGGCCATGGGCCAGAAATGGTTCTGTAAGTGCTGATGCAATCGACATACGCGGATTGAGACTTGCGAACGGATCCTGAAAAATCATCTGAACTTTTCTGCGCATTGCAGTCAGTTCATTTTTGCGCATCGTGCGGACGTTTTTACCGTCCAGCAAGATTTCACCTTCGCGGCTGTCGGTCAAACGCATGATAGAGCGGCCGATCGTGGATTTACCACAACCGGATTCACCCACAAGCGCCAGTGTCTCACCTTTAAACAAATCAAAAGACACATTTTCAACCGCGTGAACAGCACCGGTTTTACGGCCTAACCAGCCGCCGGTTACATCAAAGCGGGTAACAAGATTGCGTACCTGCAAAACAGGTGCCGACATATCAACCGGAGCATCCAGCGGCAAAGCTTCCCCTGCAATGCCGGTATCTTTATCAACAATGCCAAAACGCTGCGGATATTGCAGACCAGTCATGGAGCCCATGCGCGGCACCGCAGCCAGAAGTGCGCGGGTATAAGGGTTTTCCTGATGATCAAAAATCTGTTCAGTCGGGCCGTTTTCAACAGCATTGCCGCAGAACATCACAACGGTGCGATCAGACACCTCAGCCACTACACCCATATCATGGGTGATGAAGAGCACAGCCATATGCTCTTCTTCCTGAAGCGTTTTGATCAGGTCAAGAATTTGTCCCTGAATGGTCACATCCAACGCAGTGGTTGGCTCATCGGCAATGAGCAGCTTCGGATTGGACGCAAGCGCCATAGCGATCATCACACGCTGACGCATACCGCCTGAAAATTCATGCGGATAGGATGAAAGACGCTTGTCAGCATTGGGAATTCGTACTTTTTCAAGCAGGCGAATTGTTTCAGCGCGTACATCTTCTTTTGACATGGTGCGATGTGCTGTCAGCGCTTCACCGATTTGACGGCCAATGGTGAAAACTGGATTGAGCGATGTCATCGGCTCCTGAAAAATCATAGCGACTTCAGTGCCGCGCAATTTACGCATTTCAGCTTCATCAATGCCAATCAGCTCACGTCCGTTTAGCTTGATGGAGCCTGAAAGACGTGTGCCTTTACGGTTTAGAAGCCCCATAACAGAAAGTGAGGTGACACTTTTACCGGAACCGGATTCACCAACAATTGCAACTGTTTCTCCCGGCATGACATCAAATGAAATACCGTGCAAAACCTCATGCCATTCGCCGTCGACGAGGAAGGAGGTTTTCAGATCGCGGATTGAAAGAACAGGTTGAACTTGGTTGGTCATGGTCTTCTCACTTTTGTTACTTGCAAGGCCGTGTTGCCACGGCCTTGAGCGACATTTTTTTAGCGCTTATTCAAGCACAATCGCACCGCCATATGTACCACGGCGGGTAATGGCTGCTTCCAGTTTATTGTCAGGATGATAAACGGCAGCACTCACACGTCCGATACTGCCTGCCGGCACGACCTGAACTTTGTGGCCACGCTCATTCAGCGCATCAACGGTTGTTTGCGGCAAATCAGCTTCGGCAACAACGCCACCCGGTTCACGCGAGCGCGGATAGAAGCTTGATGGCATATGTGTGGAATGGAACATCGGCGCATCAAGTGCAGATTTCAAATCCATATTGCCATGCACATAACGCAGGAAGAACAACAACTGCCATTGATCCTGCTGATCACCGCCCGGTGTACCAAAGCTCAAACGGCGGCCATCTTCATGCCAGCCAAGACTTGGCGACAATGTGGTGCGCGGACGGTTGCCCGGTTTAAGCGATGTTGGAAGACCTTCTTCCAGCCAGAACATTTGTGCTCGTGAATTGAGGCAGAAGCCCAAGCCCGGAATGGTCGGCGAGCTTTGCAACCAGCCACCAGACGGGGTGGCCGAAACCATGTTGCCCCAGCGGTCAATCACATCAAGATGCACAGTGTCGCCGCTTGGTGTACGACGCAAATGCGCCATTGTCGGCTCATAAACAGCACCGGCCGGACGGCTCAGTCTTTCAAACAGGTCAAGCATACGGGCGCGCTGATCTGCAAAGCCTTCCGGTGTGCCCGGATTAAGGCTGTTGTCTGCTTTATCGCCAATCAATGCGCGGCGTGCCTCATAATAGGCTGGCTGCAACATTTCTTTGATCGGAACAGGTGATTTGGCCGGATCACCATAATAAGTATCACGATCAGCGAAGGCCAGTTTTTCGGCTTCGATAACCAGATGCGCAAATTCACTGCCCAGCGGATCAAGCGACGACAGATCATAACCGGCCAGCAATGACAAGGTTTGCAGCAGAACCGGACCTTGTCCCCAGGCATCGGTTTTGGCAATTGTCCAGCCCTGATATTGGAAGGTCAGCGGCTCTTCATAAGAAGCGCTGTAACCAGCCATATCTTCGGCGGTCAGAACACCATGATGCGTTGAACCACTGGCATCCATGGCCTGCATTTGAGCGCAGAACTCGCCAATGCGTTCCGCCACAAAACCGCGATAGAAAACATCGCGTGCGGCATCAATACGGGCTTCACGGCTGTCACCCACGGCTTCTTTAAGGATGCGCTGCCATGTTGCGGCCAGTTCCGGATTTCGGAAAAGGCTGCCCTTAGCCGGAGCTTCGCCATTTGGCAACCAAAGATCAGCAGAACCCTGCCAATGTTTGCGGAAGAAATCAGCAAGGCCGGCAATTGTATCAACTGCACGATCAAGGATAGGGTGCCCTTCATCGGCAAGCTTGATGGCGGCTGCCATAACATCGGCCAGTTCCATTGTGCCGTGATCACGCAGCATCAGCATCCAGCCGTCAAAAGCACCCGGAATAACTGTCGCCAAAAGGCCGTCACCCGGAATGAGTTCCAGACCTTCATTGCGGTAGTGTTCAAGCGTGGCACCGGCAGGGGCAGGGGCTTGCGCACATAAAATCTGTGCTTTGCCGTCTTTCCATAAAATGGCAGGCAGATCACCGCCCGGGCCATTCAAATGCGGCTCCACCACTTGCAAGACAAGACCGGCAGCCACAGCGGCGTCAAAAGCATTGCCGCCGCGTGCCAGAATATCTGCACCTGCGCGGGTTGCCAGATCGTGAGTTGAGGCAATTGCGCCTTTCATAGTCATTCTCCTTAGAATTCCGATGTGACTTTAAGCTAATAATTTTAGCCGTTGTCACGCGGATCAAGCGCATCACGCAATCCATCGCCCAATAGGTTGAAGCCCATTACAACCAAGAAAATTGCCAGACCAGGCCAGATTGCCATATGCGGCGCCTGTGTCAGGAAGTTTTTGGCTGTTGCCAACATTGAGCCCCAGCTTGGTGCAGGTGCCTGCTGGCCAAGGCCGAGGAAGGAAAGCGAAGCTTCAGCAATAATTGCACTGGCGATTGTCAATGTTGCCTGCACTAAAACGGGTGCAAAAATATTCGGCAAAATGTAACGCGCCATAATACGGATATGGCTGAGGCCAATGGAACGCGCGGCATCGACATATTCTTCGGTTTTCACCGCCATTGCTTGTCCGCGGGTGAGGCGGATAAAGACGGGCATTGCAGAAACACCGATCGCAATCATCGCATTGGTGAGGCTCGGCCCCAAAAAGGCTGCAAGTGCAATGGCCATAATCAGAAATGGCATGGCAAGCAAAGCGTCGGTAACGCGTGCGATAACCTGATCTGTCCAGCCACCAAAATAACCGGCCAACATGCCAAGCGGCAAGCCCAGTGCGACAGCGATCATCACGGAGATAACACCGGCCTGAAGTGAAGCGCCGGCACCATAAATCATGCGCGAGAATATATCGCGTCCCAGTTCATCTGTGCCCAGCCAATGCACGGCTGATGGTGGCTGACGAATGGCTGTCCAGCTTGTCAAAATCGGATCGGCCAAGGGAAATAATGGCCCGATAATTGCGACAAGAATAAAGAAAAGAACAACAATGCCGCCTAAAACGGCACTGCGGTTGGATTTGAACTTTGCCCAAACACGGTTTTTATGACGACGCGGTGCAGGGGCTGCAGCAGTTTTCGTTGCGGTACTCACAGGCTTGCCCTCATGCGCGGATTAAGTACAAAATAAAGCAGATCAGCGAGGAGGTTGATCAGGATAAAGGATGTGGCCGTCACCAGCACAACGCCCTGAACAACGGCATAATCGCGGTTGAACACAGCATCAACGATCATTTTACCAAAACCCGGAATGGTAAAGATCTGCTCAGTCAGAACAGCACCAGCCAAAAGCTCACCAAACATCACTGCGGAAAGCGTGATGATCGGAAGCAAAGCATTGCGGAAAGCATGCTGCAAGATTACAACCTTTTCACGCAATCCTTTGGCGCGTGCGGTGCGCACATAATCCTGTTGCAAAACACTGAGCATCGCCGAACGTGTATGGCGCATCAAAGATCCGGCAATGGCTGTACCAAGTACAAATGCAGGCATTAATGTGGTTTGCAGACTGCGCCAAGGATCATTGAACGGCGTTTCATAGCCTGATGCCGGCAACCAGCCTAAATTGACGGAAATAAGCAGGATCAGCATAATGCCGAGCCAGAAATTGGGAACGGACAAACCGGAGAGCGCAACAAAGTTGGCCAGATAGTCCCAAACCGTACCTTTTTTCACAGCCGAGATCACACCCGCAGGAATGCCGCACAGGGTTGCGAAAATCATGGCCATAACAGCAAGCTGAATGGTGACAGGCAGTTTCTGCGCGATCAGTTCGGTTACCGGCAGGCCGGTGCGCAAAGATGTACCGAGATCGCCATGCAAAACATCTTTAAGCCAATAGATATATTGCCAGATCAACGGATCATTCATGCGATATTTTTCACGCAAGAACGCGATTGTTTCCGCGTCGCGGCTTTCACCGGCCATCACGAGGATCGGATCACCAGGCAGAAGCTTTTGCAGCAAGAAAACAAATACCGAAATCAAAAACAATGTCGGTATAGCCACCAAAAGGCGGTTGAGGAAATAGCGCAACATGATGTGCGTCTCCTTAATTCAAGGCTTCGCCCGATGTTTTAAAACATCGGGCGAAGTAGTCTGTTAGTTGGAGACATTACGCAGACGAATGATACCATCAGCATAAGGTACGAAGCCTTCGATACCTTTACGCACCGTATAGAAATATTTCAGGTGGTAGAGATAAAGCAGCGGAAGATCGTGCTGAAGGATTTCGGTTGTCTTGTCGTAAAGTTCTTTACGAACTTTTGGATCTGGTTCTGCACGTGCCTGATCAAGAAGTTTGTCTACCTCAGGATTGGAATATTTCACGTCATTGTTTGATCCGGTTTTATGCACGAATGAATGGATGTTTGCATCCGGATCAATACGGCCTGACCAGCCCTGCAAGGACATTTCGAAATTACCAGCAGCATTTTCTGAAAGCATGGTTGCAAATTCAGAAGTGCGCAGTGAAATGTTGAAGCCAGCTTCAGCAGCCATCGCCTGAATGACCTGACCACGCTGCTGTGAAACGGGGTCGTTGCCTGTCGACATTTCGATATTGACCGGAAGTTCTACGCCTGCTTCAGCCAACAGTTGCTTGGCTTTTTCAACATCGCGTGCAGGAACCGGGAATCTTTCATCATACCATGTGCTGCCCGGGGCTGCCCATTGGTTACCTGGTACATAAAGGCCTTCAAATACCACCTGATTGAGCGCTTCACGGTCAATCGCCAATGAAAGTGCCTGACGTACCAATGGGTTAGAGCCAAGCGGCTTTTCAGCTTTTGGACCATTGCCGACATTAATCATAATGCCCTGATAGCCGATATTAGCGACTTCAAAGAGCTGCAAACGGTCATCGGTACGGATGGATGGAACGTCTGAAGGCGCGGTGCGCTCTACGATATCCAGATCACCGGCGCGAACGTTAGCCAAGCGAACAGTGGTGTCCGGAATTGGCATCAGGATAACGCGGTCATAATTATATTTATCTGCTTCCCAATATTCAGGGAATTTTTCCAGAACGATACGGTCGCCTTCAACACGGCTGACAAAAGAGTAGGGGCCTGTGCAAACCGGCTTCTGACCAAAGTTTTCACCTGCAGCATCCGCTGCATCCGGAGAATACATGCGACCCGCATGGTGTGCAAGCTGGGCAATCAGCGTGACATCAGGCGCCTTCAGCGTAATGGTCAGCTCATGCTCACCCGTTGCTTCCACTTTTTCAATGGAGGCAAGTTCTGCCTTACGGTTGGACAGTTCGAAATTCATGTTACGTTCAAGAACGCGGCGCGCAGAGTCTGCATTAAAAGGTGTTTTGTCGTGGTGCAGAACGCCTTGACGTAACTGCATAACCAACTGACGGCCATCATCAGACCATTTCCATTCGGTCGCAAGTTCCGGAATGATCTGCATGTTTTCATCTGTGTTAAACAGGCGATTGCAAAGCGGTTCATAAACGATGGAGGAAACAAAAGTACGCGAACGTACAGGATCGAGAGAATCCGGATCTTCATTGAGACCGATACGAATATCTTTCGCATAAGCCGAACCGGCTGAAACAACCGTGGCGAGCAATGCAGCTATAAAAGCTTTGCGGGTCATGGTATCCTCCTTGTTTGGTCATAGGTTCATGAGCATGGCTAAAAAAGCCATATTCAGCCCTTTGATGGGATAGTAATGTTACTTTGTCTTTTGAGCAGATTCTTATATATAAACAAGATGTATAACGAGATCTTTGGGGGAAATTGCGTGGGTAAGTCATCAAACGCATGAAAATTGCGCGTTGAAGATACCTGTCGCGCGGCTGGGTTTACGATAAGCCTAGCTATATTTATATTTACTTCCTCCCCTGGTCGCTCCTTGCTCATGGAGCGATGAGCGTTTTCCGCTCTTTTGCCTAAAAGAGGCTAAGTTACAGAATCATATTAGGCAATTAATACGATAGTCGTATGAAAATCTTGCCTGAGGTGTTCTTTTTTATTAATATAATCAATGCGATAATTTAAACCTATGTCTTTATTTTTTTATCAGTAATGCAGCATTGACTTATATTTGTTCAAGTGTGATTTCCCTCTTTCGCAAATATTTGAGCAATTAAATTGAGCTAGGATAAGCCATGAATGCGCTGATCGGTGGTATCGACTTTGGTACGTCTAATTCGACCGTTGGAATTGTAAAAAACGGTACGCCGCAGCTGGTTGCTCTGGAAAAAGGTCAAGTGACGCTGCCAAGCGCGATTTTTTATAATTTTGAAGATAACCAGACCTATTATGGCCGCCACGCAATTTCCGAATATATGGAAAATGTTGATGGACGTTTGATGCGTGCACTAAAAAGTGTGCTGGGCACGTCATTGATCAACACAAAAACGCAGGTCAAAGCGCGTTCGATGGCATTCACCGATATTCTCGGTGAATTTATCGGCCATTTGAAATCTCATCTTGACCATGCGCAAGGCTGCAATGTTGAACATGTTGTTTTCGGCCGTCCGGTTTATTTTGTTGATGGTAATGAGACAGCGGATCAGTCCGCGCAAGATCAATTGGAAGCGATTGCGCGTGAACAAGGTTTTAAAGAAATTGCCTTTCAATTCGAGCCGATTGCGGCAGCGCTGAACTATGAGCAGAGCGTAAAAAAAGAAGAGCTCGCACTGATCGCGGATATTGGTGGTGGTACTTCTGACTTTTCGATCATTCGCGTTTCACCCGATCGTGCCGGCGTGTCAGATCGTAAAGGTGATATTCTGGCCAATACCGGTGTTCATATCGGCGGAACTGATTTTGACCGGCTGTTTAGTCTGGCTCATGTCATGCCTGAGCTGGGCTATCAAACACTGACGAAAGACGGCAAGCGCAATCTGCCGGTGAGTTACTTTATTGATCTTGCGACATGGCATCGTATTAATCTTCTTTATGCCAATAAAGCAAAATCGGACTTGCGGGAGATGCGATATGAGGCGGCAAGACCTGAATTGCTGGATCGAATGATTGATATCGTCAATGAAAAGCAAGGTCATGCGCTGGCTGGTTGCGTTGAGAAGGCCAAGGTTTCACTGACTGATGAAATTGAAACCAATATTGCGCTGGAACTATCAGAAGAACACTTGAATATTCCGGTTAGCCAAACGGATTTGAACCTTTCCATTGAACGGGCTGTAGTCAAAATTGGCGATACAGTCACCAAAACATTATCGGATGCAGGCATAAAACCGTCTGAAATTGATACGGTGTTTTTGACCGGTGGTTCCACTGCTATTGAAAGTGTCAGGCAAAATATCTTGCACTTAATGCCGGATGTTAAAGTGGTGGAGGGTGATATGTTTGGCAGTGTGGGACTTGGCCTTGCCTTGGATGCGTCACGTAAATTTAGATGAATATTTTTATTGGTGAAGCTTAAAAACACCAGATAATTATCATTGATCGATAAAGAACTTTTGGGTTGCGACACGTTTTATTTTATGCCGCAACCCATGCATATTAAACAAGCGTCGTAAAAGGATGACGCTCATCAGAGTAATTGCCTGCGATAATATGTGAGACAATACCATCGTCACGCCATTCATGCATCATGTAGGCGCCAGGCTCCAAGCTCAAAGTGTGCGGGTTTTCGATACGCTGATCAATCGTCACAGTATGGGATGTTCCCGGTGCGATAAGGCCAATTGCCTTCCCGAAAGAACGTGTGACTGAACGATGAACATGACCGCAAACGAGGCGCACTTCTGCCGGATGACTATCAATAATTTTGCAAAGCTCCGCACTTTCGCGCAGATTATTGATATCCATAGGGATGATGCCGGTGTTGAATGGTGGATGATGCATGCCGACAACAACAGGCTTATTGCCCAGTTTTTTTAATGTATCGGATAAGAAGGCAAGTGCATCGGGTTGCAGTTCTCCATGATGGTGGCCTTCAACCAGCGTGTCCAGACATACCAGACCGAAGTCACTGAACTCCGCCGACCAATTGATACCTCCGCTTTCAGGCATCCAATCCTGATCTTGAAAAGCCGTACGCAGGTTTTCGCGTAAATCATGATTTCCCGGAACCACGCGAACCGGTAAAGCTAAATCAGCCATGATGGAACGAAAACGTGCATATTCTTCGGCTGTACCGAAGTCGGTAATGTCACCGGTAACAATCACCATATCAACTTTGCCCCAAAGGGGGAGGTTCCTGTTGATGGTTGCAACGGCTTGTTGGAGTGCTTTACCTGTGTCAACGACACCATAACAAAGCGTGCCCTCAGCTACGATATGCGGATCGGAAAGTTGAATAATACGTGTCATTCTGCATTCGCTTCCTTGGGCAGTAACATCAGCGCAGACGGGTTGATTGATATTTTCACGTCATCGCCGACAGATGGTGCACTTTGACCAAAATGCTGCCCGTAAAGCCGCTCTCTTCCTAAACCGGATAATGTGAGGCGGTAATGCGTTCCCAAAAATGTTACGCCTTCAACCTTGGCTGTGAGCGATCCTTGCGGATCAATACGCACATCTTCCGCTCGGACGAAAACTGACTTGTCAGTTCCATCTTCGGATAGCTCGAGTGCCCCGCCTTCAGTCACAAAGCGGCGGCCTTCCGCTTCGCCGGAAAGTTCCATGGCATGGCCGACAAATTCAGCAACGAAGCGGGATTTAGGGTTACGATATAGTTCTTCCGGTGTGCCGATCTGCATAATACGACCATGCGACATGACCACGACACGGTCAGCAATTGCCATGGCTTCATCTTGATCATGGGTCACGAAAATTGCAGTGATTTTAAAACTGCGAAGTAATCCGGCCAATTCATCACGAAGTTGATCACGCAATGCTGCGTCCAATGCTGAAAGAGGCTCATCCAGCAAAAGAATGCGCGGACGCGGTGCAAATGCACGCGCCAATGCTACGCGCTGACGCTGACCGCCGGACAGAGCGGTGATTGCCCGGTCAGCATAAGGCTCCAGCCTGCAAAGGCTTAAAACTTCATCAACACGG
>JAEWHQ010000289.1 GCA_023387715.1 Pseudomonadota bacterium
TGATGGTACAGGTCTTACCACCGCAGGTAAAAGAAAACTGGCCTTTTATGTTGAAAAACCATTGCGCAAAATTTTAAGCGACAGTGAACAACCGAGGGATCCGGCAGCGTCCGCCAGTAACGAAACCGCCACCACTCCACCATCCCGCATAGACCGTGTGCCCGCCGTTAGTTTGCGCGATTATGGTGCCGATCATAGCGGCATTTTGCTTGGCGGTACGCCTGCCCCTGCCCAACCAAACACGCACAAACACGATAATCCTTACAGCCCCTATCCGGAGCGCGCCGATTATTTTCGTTCCATCACGAATAAATGATCATAAGCTTATAGAAGCTCTGGACGGTTTTCACTTGCCAAGGCATAACACTTGGCAATGTGTGCCGGAAGGCTGAAACAACCGGCAATCAAGCCTGATATATATATATATATATGGAGACAACCTTGCATTTTGCATCCGACAATTGGGCAGGCGCTCACCCGACCATTGCAGAAAGTCTCGCACAGCACGCGGGTGGCTTTGCAGCCGCTTATGGCACCAGCGAACTCGACAAAAAGGTCGAAAAGCGCTTCAATGAATTATTCGAACGTGAAGTTGCCGTTTATTTTGTCGGCACCGGCACGGCTTCCAACTCGCTGACGCTCGCCAGTGTCAACCGCCCGGGCGGTGTCACCCTTTGTCACCGTGAAGCGCATGTGATTGAAGATGAATGCGGCGCACCGGAATATTTTACCGGTGGTGCGCGTTTGCATCCTGTTGACGGCGCCCATGGCCGCATTGATCCGGCTAATCTTCGCAAAGAACTCAAGCGCTTCAATCCGGCCTTTATTCATGCCGGACAGCCGATGGCAGTGACCTTCACACAAGCCACAGAAGTCGGCACGCTTTATTCGCTTGACCAGATTGCCGAGCTTTCATCCATCTGTAAGACGCATAATCTGCCACTGCATATGGATGGCGCGCGTTTTGCCAATGCGCTTGTCTCGCTTGATGTCTCGCCTGCCGAAATGACATGGCGCCAAGGCGTTGATATTGTTTCTTTCGGCGGCACCAAAAACGGCTGCTGGTGTGCAGAAGCGCTAGTCTTCATGAACCCTGACCGCGCCAAAGACCTGCCGTTTATCCGTAAACGTGCAGCTCAACTCTTCTCCAAAACCCGTTTTATAGCGGCACAATTTGACGCCTATTTGCAAGATGATTTATGGTTAGATTTGGCACGCCATTCCAACAAGCTTGCACAAAAACTGGCAGCGCATATTGATGCTTCATCGCAGGTGCGTCTGGCTTGGAAACCACAGGCCAACGAAGTTTTCGCAATCATGAAACAAACCACTTATGACCGTTTGCAAAAAGCGGGCGTTATTTTCTACGATTGGAACCCGCCGCATTCCGAAGCAGATAAAATCAGTGAAGGTGAAATCTTCACCCGCTTTGTCACCAGCTTTGCCAATACGGAAGCAGAAGTTGACCAGTTCGGCGCTCTGATTGCTTAAAAAATAAAAATGACCATAAAAAACGCCCCGATGACATCAGCCATCGGGGCGTTTTTATAGTGGCTTATTAATGCTTGGACGAATTTACATTCGCTTCAATCTGCGTGCCATTGGGGGAGCCTTGGGTCACCTCAATTTTGCGCGGTTTCATCTGTTCAGGAATTTCTCTGATCAGATCAATATGCAGCAAGCCGTTTTTCAGGCTGGCACCTGAGATCTCCACGAAATCCGCAAGCTGGAAACGACGCTCAAAAGCACGCGAAGCAATGCCGCGATAAAGCACTTCGCCAGCATTTTCGCCCTGATCTTCAGCCTTTTGACCCTTCACGGTCAGCTGATTGCGATGGGCTTCAATTTCGAGTTCGTTTTCAGAAAAACCGGCCACAGCCATGGTGATACGGTAATTATTTTCGCCTGTGCGTTCAATATTATAAGGCGGATAGCTCTGCGCGCCTTCTGCTGGCTGCGCCAGTGAATCGAACATGGAAAACAGGCGGTCAAAACCGACAGTGGAGCGGTAGAATGGAGAAAAATCAACGTGACGCATGAGTAAAGCCCTCCTTAAGAGCGACAAAGTTTGCGTAATTGGCGGCAGAACTCCCGATGTGGCGAATTCTTCTTGCCGGCAGCCCCTTAAGTGGCGGCTACAACAATGATGTGGGAACCGGTTTTAAGCTTTTCAAGTCTCTCGAAGGCCAGATTTTTTCCAAAGATTTTTCATTATAAAAAATACATATCCGGCAGATGAACATGAAATGAACAAGGACTTCTGCTTTCATTCAGACAGCAGCTTTTATATTGGCATCATCAACAAGACGGGCAAGCGACCTCCAAAATGCCCAACCATCGTAAAGCCTTAAACATTTGAAGCTGAAGGACATTGAAGATGAAAAAAGCTCTTATCACTTTTGCAGCCCTTGCCACTATCGTCACCGGTTTCTCGCTGCCCGCAGCTGCCGCTTCCACCAATGAGCTCACCGTTCAGGTTCATTCTTCATGGAATGATCATGGCCGCCATAATCAGCGCCATGGCTGGAAAAAGCAGAACAATTACCGCCAGCAGATGATGCATCCGGGCGAAGTGAAAAGAATGCTGCATCGTCAGGGCTATCGCACCCACAATATCCGCCAGCAGCGCAGTGATTATTATGTCCGTGCCCGCAACCATAAAGGCCGCGAAATGATGCTGATCGTCAACGGCTATAATGGCAAAATTACCGGCCAGCGTTATATCGGCCGTCCGCATTTCACCCGCACATAAGTTTTCGTTGCCTGATAACGTCCCTTATCAGGTAACTAAACCACCGGAGCGAATAGTTTTTCTATCCGCTCCGGTTTATTTTTTAAAAAAACAAGCTAAAATCTGGTTGAGTTTCATAAGTTGAAAACTTGGCAATATTTCATTTCTTATTTTTATAAATACCAAACGAAATCAATTTCTTCACCCGAAAGGCCTTCATGTGACAACGCCCGCCCAAACAGATACACGTGAAAGCCCGGAAGAAATTTTATTCGATACCCCTGACAATCTGAAACCGAAAGAATTTCAGGCCGGTTTTCTGACCACCAAAGACCATAAAAAACTGCGCTATGCGCTGGTGCCCTCTCATCCAGAGCATAAGCAAGGCACCGTCATTTTGCTGCACGGGCGCAATGAATGTATCGAAAAATATTACGAAACCATCGATGATCTGCACATGCGCGGCTTTCATGTCGCCACGATGGATTGGCGTGGCCAGGGCCATTCGGAACGCCTGATTAAAGACAAAAACCGTGGCTTCGTACGCCGGTTTAAAGATTATACCGATGATTTAGAACAATTTCTCCATGAGATTGTGCTCAAAAACTGCCCTGCCCCTTTTTACATTCTGGCGCATTCGGCAGGTGGCCTGATCACACTCAGCGCGATGGCACATCTTGCGCCACATATTGAGCGCATTGTGCTCGCTGCACCACTGCTCGGCTTTCCCAGTAAAAAGCTTTCCGACACGAGTTTACGGCGTCTAAGCCGGTTGATGCAATTTTCAGGTCTTGGCAAAATCTATGCCAGACGTGGCGTCCCGCCCGGTAATAAACGCGAATTTACCGGCAATGTGCTGACATGTGATGAGCAGCGTTACCAGCGCAACCAGCAAATTATTTATGATCGCCCAAGTCTCGGGCTTGCCGGCCCGACATTCACATGGGTTTTCAATACGCTTCGCGCTGCATACAAGCTGAGCCTGCCCAAAAATTTAAATGCACCCAAAATTCCAACGCTTTTTATTCTGGCGGGTGCCGACACAGTTGTGTCCAGTCGGGCAGCAGAAGATTATGCCCGCAAAATTCGTGGCGCAACATCCATCACTATTGATGGCGCCCGCCACGAACTTATGCAGGAAGACGATCACTACCGGCAACAATTCTGGGCTGCATTCGATGCCTTCATTCATGAAAACCCGAAACAAACTGATTTGACGCCGGCAAAGCCTCAACCCAAATAGGTTGCAATCGCAATTTTGTGAAGTTCCGGCGTTGCAGCGGCAATAATATCGCCACCCTTTTCCGCAGGTCCGCCATCAATTTGCGTAATCACACCGCCCGCTTGCTCGATGATCGGAATAAGCGCAACAATATCATAAGGTTGCAAACCGGTTTCAATCACCACATCGGCAAAGCCTGAAGCCAGCATGGCAAAAGCATAGCAATCCACGCCATAGCGTGTCAGCCGTGCTTGGCTCTGAAG